>NZ_BAGH01000178.1 GCF_000308715.1 Nocardia tenerifensis NBRC 101015 | reverse complement strand
CGCCGATCGATCGCTCACCGCCGCCGTCGCGGGCGATTACGCCGTCGACCTCGGCGGCGCTACGACGCTGCCCGAGCTGGCCGCCGTGCTGCGCGGCGCGAGCGTGGTGGTCGCGCCCAACACCGGTCCGGCGCATCTCGCCGCCGCCGTGGGCACGCCGGTCGTCTCCCTCTTCGCACCGGTCGTGCCCGCCGCGCGGTGGGCGCCCTACGGAGTGCCGGTGGCGCTGCTCGGCGATCAACTCGCGGGCTGTCGCGGCACCCGAGCCCGCGAGTGCCCGGTCCCCGGGCATCCGTGTCTGGAATCGATCACTCCGGAAGAAGTCGTCGTGGTGGCGGAGGAACTCAGTGCAGGCAGGCCCGGTCGTCTGCGGACAGGAGTATGACGTGATCGAGGAACACTTCGCGACATTGTGCGCCGCGCTGGAACGCAACAGTCGCTTCGCGCCGAATATCCGCCGGTGGGGTCAGGAGCTGGCCGAGGTCTTCGACAGCGGCGGCCGGCTGCTCGCCTGCGGCAACGGCGGCAGCGCCGCCGAGGCCCAGCATCTGACGGCCGAGCTGGTCGGCCGCTTCCGCAACGAGCGACGACCACTCTCGGCGATCGCCCTGCACGCCGACACCTCGGCGGGCACGGCGATCGTCAACGACTACGGCGAGGCGGAGATGTTCGCGCGCCAGGTCCGGGCGCACGGCAGGCCGCGCGACGTCCTCGTGCTCTTGTCCACGAGCGGTACGAGCGAGAACGTGGTCGCCGCCGCCAAGGCCGCGCACGACATCGGCGTCACCACCTGGGCGATCACCGGGCCAGCGCCCAATCCCCTTGCGGCACTGTGCGACGACGCGCTGGCCGTCGAGGCGCCGAGCACCGCCACCGTGCAGGAGGTGCATCTGGTCCTCGTCCACGCCCTGTGCACGGCGCTCGACGAGGCATTGGGGATACCGACATGAAGCCGCTGGTGGTGGTCGGGGACTGCCTGCTCGACGTCGACATCGAGGGTGTCGCAGAGCGGTTGTGCCCCGAGGCGCCCGTGCCGGTGGTGGACGTGGAACGCCGGTGGCTGCGGCCGGGCGGCGCGGGCTTGGCCGCCGCGCTGGCCGCGCAGTCGGTGCCCAGAGTCTCCCTCGTCACGGCGACCGCCGACGACCGCGCGGGCCGTACCCTCGCGCAACTGCTCGACCTGTACGTGGACGTCGTCGCGCTGCCGCTGCGCGGGGAAACAGTGCGGAAAACTCGAGTGCGCGCCGCCGGCCAGTCGTTGCTGCGGCTCGATACCGGCAGCGGGACAGCCGATGCCGGCTCGCTGAACGCGGCGGTGACCGACACGCTGCGCTCGGCGGGCGCGATCCTCGTCGCGGATTACGGCCGCGGCGTGGCCGCGCACCCACAGATCCGGCGGCTGCTCACAGAGCTGGCCCGGACCGTGCCGGTGGTGTGGGACCCGCACCCGCGCGGACCGGCGCCGACGCCGGGCGCGACGCTGGTCACGCCGAACTGGAAGGAGGCCCGCCAGTTCGCGCCGGGCTACCTCGAACCCGACGAATTGGCGAAAGTCCTCCGCGACGAGTGGTCCGCCGATTCCGTCGCCGTCACCACGGGTTCCGACGGAGCCGTCCTCGCCAACGGAAAGCAGCTGAGGGTGGTCCCCGTGCCCACTGCGGTGCGCGTCGCGAGCCACGCGCGCTCGGACACCTGCGGTGCGGGCGACCGATTCGCGTCGGCCGCGACCGCCGCCCTGCTCGACGGCGCCACGGTGGCGGACGCGGTGTCGCACGCGGTGGAGACGGCGGCGCGGTTCGTGGCGGCGGGCGGCGCGGCGACGCTGTCCACCTGTGACCGCGTCCCGATCACGAAAACCGCCGCGCAGACCAATGATTCGGCGTTCGAGGTGGCGGCGCGGATCCGCGCGCAGGGCGGCAGGCTGGTCGCCACCGGCGGCTGCTTCGATCTGCTGCACCCCGGCCACGTGAGCCTGCTGCGGCAGGCGCGCGAGATGGGCGACGCGCTGGTGGTCTGCCTCAATTCCGATGCGTCCGTGCGGAATTTGAAGGGCCCGCGCCGTCCGATCCTCACCGCGCGCGACCGTGCGCGGTTGCTGAGCGAGCTCTCCTCGGTGGACGCCGTCGTCGTGTTCGACGAGCCGACACCGAGCGCGGTACTGGATCGTCTCCGCCCCGACGTCTGGGTCAAGGGCGGCGACTACACCGACGTGGGGCTGCCGGAGGCCGAGGTCGTGCGCGGCTACGGCGGCGAGATAGCGCTGATCCCCACCGTTCCCGGCTACTCGACCACCCAGCTGGTCGCCGCCGCCCAGGCCCACTGACCCGACGAAGGAGCGCGATGCGAACCCTTGGCAATATCTTGATCACCGGTGGAGCGTCCGGCCTCGGCGCGGCGGTGACCGCCGCCGTCCGCGCGAACGGGGGCCGCCCGTACGTGATCGACCGCGCCGAACCGGAGCACCCCGTCGACTTCGTGCGCGCCGACCTCGCCGACACCGAGGCCGCCGAACGCGCGGTGCACGAGCTCGTCGACCGCGCGGGCGGCCGCATCGACGGCGTCTTCACCGCGGCGGGCACCGACGCCTGCGGCGCGCTGGACTCGGTGTCGACGGCCAAGTGGGAGAACGTGATCCGGGTCAATCTGATCGGCACGGCCGCCGTGGTCCGGGCGGCCCTGCCCGCCCTGCGGGAAAGCCACGGGACGGTGGTCACCTGCGCCTCCACCCTCGGCATCAAGGCGGTGGGCGACGCGACCGCCTACTGCGCCTCGAAATTCGGCGTCGTCGGCTTCACCAGGGCACTCGCCGCCGAGACCGCGGGCAGCGTCGGGGTGACCCTGCTGATCCCCGGCGGCATGCACACGGCCTTCTTCGACGACCGCGACGAGCAGTACAAGCCGCCGCCGGACGCGAAACTCAACCGGCCCGAGGACGTCGCCGACGCGGTGATCTTCGCGTTGCGGCAGCCGCCGGGCTGCGAGGTCCGGGAGATGGTCGTCTGCGCATCGGTCGAGGGATCGTGGCCTTGAGCCGCTCCGTCCTCGTGCTCCGCGCGCTCGGGCTCGGCGATCTGCTGACCGCCGTGCCCGCGCTGCGCGGACTGCGCGCGGCCTACCCGGACGACCGGGTGGTGCTCGCCGCGCCGGAGTCGCTGCGCGAGCTGGTCGACCTCATCGACGCCGTCGACGAACTGCTGCCCACCGCCGGGCTCGGCGCGCTGCGGCCGGCGGGCCCGCCGCCAAGGCTGGCCGTCAACCTGCACGGTCGCGGCCCGCAGAGCATTCGTGATCTGCTGACGGCCGGGGCGAATGACCTACTCACCCATAGTCATCCGGACTTCCCCGAGCTGCCCGGCCCGCGGTGGCGGGCGGACATGCACGAGGTGGATCGTTGGTGCCGGCTGCTGGCCTTCGGCGGGATCGACGCCGACCCGACGGCGTTGCGGCTGCCCGAGCCGGCCGAGCCCGCCGCCGAGACGAACGTGGTCGTGCTCCATCCCGGCGCGGCGTACCCCGCACGCCGCTGGCCCGCCGACCGATTCGCAAGGGTCGCAAGGGTACTCACCGCCGACGGCCACCAAGTGGTGATCACCGGCTCGCCCGGCGAGGTCCCGTTGGCCACCGCCGTCGCCGAACAGGCGGACTTGCCGCTGTCCTCGGTCTACGCGGGGCGCACCGGGCTCGCGCAACTCGCCGCGCTGGTGGCCGCCGCGGCGCTGGTCGTGTGCGGCGACACCGGCGTCGGGCATCTCGCCACCGCGTTCGGCACCCCCTCGGTGCTGCTGTTCGGCCCGACCGCGCCCGCCCGCTGGGGGCCGCCCAGCGCCGCGAGACAGCACCGGACGCTGTGGGCGGGGCGCGCCGGCGATCCACACGGCGACCAGCCGGATCCCGGGTTGCTCACGATACGACCCGAACAGGTACTGACGGCGGCGTCCGCCCTACTCGGAGAGAAGGTGCGCCATGGGTAATCGTGTCGGCGTGGTAGGCGCGGGTTATGTCGGGCTCACCAGCGCGGCCTGCCTCGCGCACCTGGGCCATCACGTCGTCTGCATGGACAACGACGAGTCCAAGGTCCGGTCGCTGTGCGCGGGCGAGGTCTCGATCGTGGAGCCCGGCCTGCCGGAACTGGTTCAGGAAGGGCTCGCGGAGAACCGGCTCGTATTCACCTCGGACCCAGGGCAACTCGGCGAATGCGAGGTGGTGCTGCTGTGTCTGCCCACCCCGATGGGCGCGGGCGGCAAGGCCGATCTCGGGGTGCTCGAGGACGCGCTCGAGACGTTGTCCTCCACGCTCTCCCCGGATTGCGTGCTGGTCACCAAGTCGACCGTTCCGGTGGGGACGGCGCAGCGGGTGCCCGCCATCGCCGGCCTCGCGAGCTCGGCGGTCGTCAGCAACCCGGAGTTCCTGCGGGAGGGCCGCGCGGTCGAGGACTTCCTGCATCCCGACCGGGTCTTGGTCGGGGCCGCCGAGCAGGACGGGGAGGCGGCCGACCGGGTCGCGGAGCTCTACGCGGGGACGGGCGCGCCGGTGCTGCGCTGCGACACGGCCAGCGCCGAACTCGCCAAGTACGCCAGCAATGCCTTTCTCGCGGTGAAGCTCTCGTTCGTGAACACCCTGGCCGAGCTGTGCGAGCAGGTCGGGGCCGACATCACCAAGGTCACCGCCGCGATGGGCCTCGACGATCGGATCGGCCCGGCCTTCCTCGCGCCAGGCCCCGGCTGGGGTGGTTCGTGCCTGCCCAAGGACACGCGCGCGCTGCTGCGCGGCGCGGAGGCGACCGGCGTGGACTTCGCGCTGGTGCGAGACGCGTTGCGCGCCAACGACTATCAGCGCGCGCTGGTGATGCGCAAGATCCGCCGCGCGGTCACCGGGGCGATCGACGGCTCGCTGGCGGGCACCCGGATCGGCGTCCTCGGCCTCACCTTCAAGGCCGGGACAGGCGACCTGCGTGAATCCCCCGCGGTCGCCATCGCGCGCCAGCTCTCCCGGCACGAGGCCGTGGTCACCGCCTACGACCCGTGCGTGCCGGAGCGCGACCACACCGATCTCGACGGCATCCAGGTGGTGGACGACCCGTATCTGGTCGCCAAGGGC
>NZ_BAGH01000179.1 GCF_000308715.1 Nocardia tenerifensis NBRC 101015 | reverse complement strand
CGGAGGAGGTGGAGCGAGCGCGTCGCGAGGCGGCCGTGGCACCCGATCTGACCGAGGCCGTGCGGCTGGCCATGGCGGGTGGGCGGTGACGCGCCGGGCGCTGGTCGCGCGGTTGGACAACGTCGGCGACGTCCTGCTCGCGGGCCCCTGCGTGCGGGCGGTGGCGGCGCACGTCGACTCGGTGACGCTGCTGGCGGGGCCGCGCGGCCGGGCGGGCGCAGAGTTGCTGCCCGGCGTCGATCAGGTCCTCACCTGGTGTGCGCCGTGGATCGATCTGGAGCCGCCGCCGGTGACCTCGGCGAGCGTCGCGGCGTTCGTCGAGGAGATCCGCGCCCGCGAGATCGATCTGGCCTTGATCCTCACGTCTTTTCATCAGTCGCCGCTGCCGCTGGCCCTGCTGCTGCGGATGGCGGGCGTGCCGTGGATCGGCGCCATCTCCGACGACTACCCCGGCTCGCTGCTCGATCTGCGCCATCGCGTCGACGGCGATCCCCCCGAGGCCGAACGCGCGCTGTCGCTCGCCGAGGCGGCCGGCTTTCGGCTCCCACCCGGCGACAACGGGAAACTCGCTGTCCGGCAACCACTTCCGGATGTCTCCGGCGTGACCGGCGAGCCGGGCTACGTG
>NZ_BAGH01000180.1 GCF_000308715.1 Nocardia tenerifensis NBRC 101015 | reverse complement strand
GGCGGCCTGCGCCGTCGCGCCGCAGCGCGCTCAGCTCGCCGGCCTGCCCCTCGGCCAGCTCGGTGTAGAGCCGTTCCAGCCGTTCGCCGTACTGCTCCTTGAGCTTTGGGCGCGCCAGTTTGCGGATGCCGGTGAGCAGACCGTTCTCCAGCGTGAAAGGCGTTGTCTCGAGGAGGAAGTCGCGCGGGATCTCGTAGGACTGCAACTCGGCCGCGCGGGCGACCTGCTGGAGCGATTCGCCGATGAGCGACTTCACCGTCGCGCTGTCGCCGCGAGCCAGCGCATCCTCGGTGGGCACGATCACCGCTAGCAGGTAGGCGCGAGCGCTGTTGCCGTAGAGGTAGATCTGGCGAATCAGCGGGCTGGCCTCGAACACCGCCTCCAGGGTCGAGACCGTGACGAACTCGCCCTGCGAGAGTTTCTGCACATTGTTGCGGCGGTCGAGGTAGACCAGTTCGTCCGGGCCGAGCTCGGCCACGATATCGCCCGTGCGGTAGTAGCCGTCGGCGTCGAACATCGCCGCGGTGACCTCGGGCCGCTTGTAGTAGCCGGGGAACATGTCGTGCGACTTGACCAGCAGCTCACCCCGGGGATGCGGCCGATCGGTGTGGAAGTAGCCCAGCTCGGGCACGTCGACCAGCTTGTAGTCGATGATCGGCGGCCGCCGCACGTGCCCGTCGATGAACACCGCGCCGGACTCGGTCGAGCCGTAGCCCTCCAGCAAATGCATGTCGAGCAGGGACTCGACGAACTCCTTCAGTTCGGCGGAGATCGGCGCGGAGCCGGTCAGCGCCGTGACGAACCGGCCGCCGAGCAGGGATTGCCGCTGCTCGGCCAGGACCCGCGCCGCGAGCGCCGCGCGATCGACGCCGTCGCCGGACCGGCGATCCAGCTCGCTCTGGAACTCCTGATACAGCATCTCCCAGATCCGCGGCACGAAGTTCAGCTGGGTCGGGCGGACCAGCGCCAGATCCTCCAGCAGGGTCGAAAGGTCGCTCCGCGCGGCGAAATACGCCGTTCCGCCGTTGCCGAGCGTCCCGTACAGCGCGCTGCGGCCCATGACGTGGCTCATCGGCATGAAATTGAGCGAGATCGACGGCTCGGCGCTGTCCTGAGCCCACGCCGCCCTGGTCGACTTGCGCCAGAAGTTGGCGACCAGGCGCTCGGTGTACATCGCGCCCTTCGGCGCGCCGGTGCTGCCGGAGGTGTAGATCAGCAGCGTCAGCGGATCGTCCGCCTCGGAGACGAAATCGGTTGCGGGCAGGGCCTTTCCACGGTCTATCAGCTCGGACAAGCTTTCCAGCGTCACCGTGCCGCCCGCCTCGGCCAGGCGTGCTCGTGCGGCGTCGAAGGCTTCGCGCTGCTCGTCCGCCTGCGGGAAGTAGTCGAAGACGACCAGCCGCTCGGCCGCCGGGGCGGTGCGCGCCAGGTCGACGGCGTCGGCGAGATAGTCCGCGCTCGAGGCGATTACGCGCGGCTCGGTCTCCGCGACGATCGGGCTCAGCTGGGCGACCGGCGCACTGGTCTGCAACGGCACCGCCACCGCGCCGACCTGGATCAGCGCCATATCGATGATCGTGTAGTCGACGCTGGTGAATCCGAGCACGCAGACGCGATCGCCCGGTCGCACCCCGTCCGCGACGAACGCGCTCGCCGTCGCGTCGACGCGCTCCGCCAGTTCGCGGTAGCTCAGCGTCTCGAAACTCGGCAGCAGCTCCGGCACGACGCGCCCGGTCTTGGAATCCCGCCCGAATCGCACGGCGCGCTGCCCGAGCGCCGGCCGATCCGCATACCCTTCCAGCACGGTCCGCACGATCCGCGGCAACCGCAGCTCCGGTCGCTCGAGCGCAGCGGTCACCGCCGCGCTCGGCACCGCGGCCGCGAACTGAGGATCATCGGCGTGCAAATCCGCGATACGGCGTGCGAGCCGCTGTTCACGAGAGTCAATCGACATAACAGGTCCACCTCCACGACCAGCAAGAACTTGACGGGATCAGGTAGAGCTCGACGGCGCGAACCGCGCCAGACATAGTTAGCTTAGCAAAGCAAATGATTTGCGCGGCTGTCAATGTTCTGTAAAAGAGCCGACCCGCATCGGCTCTCCCGCGAGCGCCGGCGTCCGGACGGTCTCGGCCGAACCTCCGCTACTCCCAGCCGATCGCGGTGTGCTCGGGCCGGTTCATTCGCGGCCGCCTATGGTGCGCCACCGAGCAAGTTCCAGGCGGCCCGCCGTTGTGTCGCGGACACCATGGGTCCGCAGCCGAGGACTCGATCGATCCTGCTCGACCGGGCGAGATGTCGGAGAAGATCTACCCGCATGAACACATTGCCGTTGCGCACGGTCGACGGGGGCGAGTCCGATGCCTCGACATTAGCTCCCATCGGGTCCGGCGATGATCGATCGGCCCCGGACAGCCTTACGTGCTCTAGCTAAACCGTTGCGCGCGAGCCTGTTACACAACGCCTCTCGGCCGCGAGCGGTTTCGACGCGACTCCGGTCGGCAACACAACCTGCGTAAAGCGTTCAGGTTCGGCTACTTTCGTAGTATCGCGTTAATCACTCGAACCGAGTGGCCGGTACGTATTGCGAGAGAACAACTTTCACAGAACGTTTCACCGTCGCCAGGGAGTGACCGACCATGGAACTCATCGCGCCACTGGATGCCATCTTTCTGCTCGGCGATCGGCTCGGACACCCGATGCACGTCGCGGTACTCCAGGTTTTCGATGTGCCGGCCGACGCGGCACCGGACTTCGCCCGCCGCGTTCAAGCGGAGTTGTCGGCGGACAAGGCCATCGATCCCGCGTTCCGCAAACGCCCCAGATATCTGCCGTTCCTTCCCCCGTTGATCTGGGCCAGCGACGAGGACATCGACCTCCGATATCACCTTCGGCGAGTGTCGGTGCCCCACCCCGGCGAGGCCGGCCAAGTGCTACAGCTGGTCTCGGAACTGCACAGCACACCGCTCGACGACCGGCGCCCGCTGTGGGAGACCTATTTGATCGACGGTGCGAGCGACGGTCGGATCCGGCTGTATTCGAAGGTCCACCACTCGGTGTTCGACGGGGTATCCGTGGCGAATGTGGTACATCGGTCCCTCGCGCACGAGGCGGGCATCGCCGAGGGGGGCGCGATATGGCATACACCGAGGGCGCTCGAATCCGCGGGCGTAGCTTCGGGTCCGACCCTGTCGGCCGCCGCCAAATCCGCCGCCGCGGCGATGTCGTCGGTGCCCACCATGATTCGCGCGACGGTGTTCCAACAGCAATTGACGCTGCCTTACGAGGCGCCCCGCACCATGTTCAACGTCCCGATCGGGCCGGAGCGGCAGTGCGTGGTCCGATCATGGAAGCTCGAACGGCTCATGCGGGCCAAGCGAGGTTTGGGCGTCACCGTCAACGACGTGGTGCTCGCGATGGCGGCCGGAGCCCTGCGCACCTACCTGATCGAGCGAGACGCGTTGCCGGACAAGCCATTGATCGCCCTGGTTCCGGTGTCGCTGCGCGCGAAGGACCGCGCCGAGGCGGCCGGTGGCAACAAGGTGGGCGCGGTGCTGTGCGGGCTCGCCACCGACATCGCAAATCCGCTGGACCGGATTCGGCACATCGCCGATTCGATGCGCCGCAGCAAACAACTGTACGCATCCCTGCCCACGACGAACGCGATGGCACTGTCGGCATGCGTGCTCGGCCCGCTCGCGCTCTCGCTGCTGCCCGGAATACACTCGGGGCCACCGCCTTTCAACGTCGTGGTCTCCAACATCCCCGGACCACGCCGACCGTTGTACTGGCACGGCGCACGATTGGCGGCGAGCTACCCCCTGTCGATCGTCGCCGACGGCCAAGCGGTCAACATCACGGTCTTCAGCACCGCGAACAGCTTGGATGTCGGCATAGTCGGCGACGATCGCCGGGTCCCCCAACTCGCCGGTCTCCTCGACCACCTCGAGAACGCCCTCGGTGAGCTCGAGTGAGACTCGACAACATCTCGGCCGCTGGTGTGAACGCTACTCCCGGCCGGTCACAATGGGTTCGAGCCGGTTCACCGGGGCTTGTAGGTCAACGCTGCCCGCGCGATCGACTCGCCGTTGCCATCGGCCAACCCGGCGGCGACGAGGCCGCCGGACTTCGGGTCGAACTTCCCCTGGCCTGCCGGGACTTCGACGGTGATCGCCTTGTCCTGACCGTCGCATTCGGCCGGTTGGACCGCCTCGCCCGCCGCCGGCTCGCTCTTCGGGTTCGACTGCAGCATGCCTACGGCGAGAACGCTTATACCGTCGCTCTTCGCGCAGTTGTACTCGACCTTCACCTCGGCCTTGGTCTCGCTTACCTTGATCTCGCCGATCGCCAAGGTCGGGTCCGGCCGCGCACCGGACGGACCGGCGCCGACCATCGCTCCTACCAGCGCCGCACCGGCGAGAGCGCCTACGATCACCGCGCTTGGCCGAACCGTCTCGAATCGACTCATTGCCCTCCTTCGCTAGTTCCGTCGTATCTGACACTGCCTATTCGTTGCGATGCGGGAGAAGGATGGACGGTAACTCGCCGGCCGGGGGAAGCACTTGGTTCATGATCGCTAGCCCGGTTGTAACGCCGTGGTAATCGCGGGAGCGCAATCGGATGTGAGCATGGTGCGAAATCGCTTACCTCCGAAAGGGTTACGGCTACGTGCGGCAGTTCTATCGAGCGGTGCTCCTGGATGACGACCATCGGGTGATCGGGTATGTGGAGCCCGGGGTGCGGCTCGAGGAGCACGCGTGGGTCGGGAATCACGAGGTGCAGGGGGTCGAACGGCTGCTGACGATGCCCACCCGGGTGGTGTGGGCGCGGTGGCAGGGCCGTCTGTATGAAACCGTCGCGAGAGTCGCGCCGCTCGCACCTCCGGAGCACGGGTGCACCGGACAGTACATCCTCAACCACGACCGTTTCGAATATGTGGACAAGGCGGGGGTGCGGATGAACGCGCGGCGTCGGCGCGTGCATCCCCTGCCGATCCTCACCGTGGAGAGCGGCACGGGCATGCCCCCGTGGGCGGGATCGTGGGCACACGACCGAATCTCATTGAGCGACACCGTGCCCGAGGGATTCGAGCTGTGGAAGTTCGAGCAGCTCGAGTGAACGCTCAGGCGCGGCGGATGGGCTGCAAGGTTCGGGGCGGTTCGGTGGTGAGGAAGATGCCGATCAGTCGATACACCTCGGCGGGCTTCTCGACGATGAGCAGGTGGGACGTGCCGGGGACGATGGCCAGCTCGGAGTTCGGGATGGCGCGGTAGAGGGCGATGGTGTGCTCGAGGCTGACCGCGTCGTCGTCCGCGGCGACCACGAGGGTCGGGCTGGTGATCGCGGCAAGTTCCTCGACGGTCAGGGTCGGCCCTTCCCGTCCCATCCTGAGCACCTTGTCGGCGACGACGGGGAAGTGCTCCTCGCCGTCTGGTGAGACCTCGCCGTAGCGAGCGGCCAAGCGCCGCATGGGTTCCTCGTCGGCGAAGCCGTCGAGCACGCCGGGCAGCACGCCGTCGCGATGGAAGTTGCCGCTGATCGCGACGAGCTTGCGGACCAGATCCGGACGCCGGACCGCGACCAGCAGGGCGACGACCGCGCCGTCGCTGTAGCCGACGAGATGCGCCGCGCCGCCGACCACCGTGTCGAGGAAGGCGATGGTGTCCTGCGCCATCAGGTCGTAGGTGAGCGGGCCCGCGACGTCGGGCGTGCGACCGTGCCCGCGCCGGTCCATGCGGAACACCCGGAAATGCTCGGCCAGGCCGGCGACGGCGGGCTCGAACGACCGCGAGTCCACGAAGCCGCCGTGCAGCAGCAAAATCGGCTCGCCGTCACCTGTTTCGTCATACCAGGTCCGAACCTCGCCCAGCTGCACATCATTCGCCATAGATCGAATACTACGACCGTTGCGTGAGTCGGTCGCCCGGCTCGGCGCGGTCTTCGGCCTCTGCCAGGTCCTTGAGCGTCAGTAGTTGCTTGCGCATCATGATGAGATCGCCGAGGGCCAGGAGGTGGGCGGGCAGGCGTGGGCCGCCCATACGGACCCGGACTACCAGGCGGGTGCCGTCTGCTTCGGGGCGCACCGCGTAGGTGACGGCGATGTTCCCGGCGGTCAGGGTGAGATGCTCGCTCAGCGCGAAGGAGGCGAGGGTGAACTGACCCATGAAGCGTTGTCCCACTTCGAGTTCGGTGAGGCGGGGGTCGCGACGGCGTGGGCTGGTACGGCCCCGGCGGTCGAGCAGGTCGTAACTGTATGGGGCGACACGCAATTGGCACAGCCACGCATAGACCAGGCCGTAGGGCGCGTCGATGCTGATGGCCCGATCTGCTTGCAGGGCAACGGGTTGCAGGTCGTCACAGGGCAGCGGGTCGACGCGCTCGGCGGCGGTGGCGCCCCAGGCGAGGCCGGGGTTCATGCGGCGGCCGCGATCTGACGGAGCATGCGGCGCACGACGATTCTGTGCCCGCCGCTGCCGATCACCAGCGCGCGATAGAGCTTGCCGTGCAGGCCGGGGAAATTGCCCCAGGACTCGGCGCGGATGCGGGTTCGGTTCCCGCCCTCGTCGTCGAGCTCGAAGATCAAGGCGTACTCCGCGAACCAGTGGCGGCCCTTCATGGCGAGCCGGGTGGGCGGCGCGGCGGAGTCCAGGACGAAACCGCTCGGCACCGTGGACGGGTCCGCCGGGTCCTTGCAGACGACTTTCAGCAGGGCTTTCCAGGCCCGGTCGCGATTCGCGTCGACGGATCTGGCATGCTCATCGATATAGGACAAACGCTCCATATAGAAGGAACGTACTAGTACATGGCGCCTCCCCGCAAGCACGACACCGACGTGATCCTCGACGCAGCGCGCGCCCTCGTGCTCGCCGACGGTCCCCGCGCCGCCAGCGTGGCGGCGATCGCCGAGACGAGCGGCGCACCGGTCGGCACGCTGTATCACCGCTTCGGCAACCGCAACGGTCTGGTCACCGCCGCGTGGCTGCGGGCGCTGGAGCGGTTCCAGAGCGGGGTTCTCGCGGCCGCCGAGCAGCCCGACCCGGTCGAGGCCGGCGTCGCCATGGTGTGCGCCGCGCTCACCTTCGGCCGCGAATTACCCGACGACGCAAGACTTCTGCTGAACGTGCGGTTCAACGACCTGCTCGACGGCGGCCCCGACGACGACTTCCGCGCCCGCCTGGCCACCATGAACGCCCCCCTGCGCGAACACCTGCGCCGCATCGCCACCGGCCTGTTCGGCCGCGCGGGCGAGCGCGAGCTCGACGCCGTCAGCCGCGTCGTCGTAGACCTCCCCTACGCCACCCTCCGCCGCCACGCCCCCACCCTCCCCGACTGGCTCGACATCGACCTCCCCGAAGCCGCCCGCACCCTCCTCACCTCCTACCGCACAAATCCGCCGACCTGACCCGGGCCACTGAAGCCGAACACTTCACTGTCGGGACGATCATCGAGCCCTACTTCGGCATCGGCCAATTCCGTTCTGTCCCCGTGGGATCGCCGAACTGAAAGCTTTCGGCTTCCTCGCCGCCTTGCGCAACCCCGAACCGCGGCTGGTCCGGTATCGTCCCTGACAGGATCGGCAGCCCATTCTGCTGGGCCCGCAAGCCGGGGTCGGCGACCGTGGAGACCTCGATCCTGTTGCGACGCAGTTCTTTTGCTAGTCGCTCAAGCCACGTGACCGGACGTATGACCTCAAGGCGCGATTCGCTCACCACAGGCCGCCTTCCAGCTCGGCCTTGGGAACGAACTCCTTCGGCGCCGCCGCGCTCACGAGCCCAGTCCAATCCAACCCACTGTCTTCGACGAGCCTGCACAGGAGTTGCCACGCGGCCCACGCGTCATAGCCTGCACGGTGGTTCGAGCAGATCGTGGCAGAAGGCGAAGCGGTATGGCGGGGACGACACCGGCCACCACCGGCGGTAGATGGTCGCTTACGTTGTCGTCAACGATCACGCGAAGCTCAAGCTCTGAGTAGCCGCTGCTCAATTCGTCGGCCACGTTCTGCGCCTGCTCCGCCGATGCCTGGTAGTCCAGCCTCAATTCACCGGACTCGATCCGAATGTAACGCGGTTTCCGCATGTCCATCATCCCCGTTCCGTTGTTGGCAAATTGCCTGGTAACGAGGGTTAATCGGCCGCCGCGACGGGTCCATGCCGTAACCCGTTAGTCGGTATACGCCCGGCGTATATTCCCTGCCGCCCTGAGGATTAGGCTGACCTCGTTCGGTCGTTCTTGTCGCAAAACCCCAGCTCAACTACTATGGAAAGAGGGGACTTTTACTTCATGACTGACACAGTCACCAAACAAGCTCACGGCTCAGATACCCGCCGCCACAAGGTCACTGGCGACGTTCACCTTGTGCTGCGTCGCGGCGACGATGTGCTCTTCGGTCAACGTCAGAACACCGGATTTGAAGATGGGGCCTGGCACCTGCCGTCCGGTCATCTTGAAGCCGACGAATCTGTGATCGCCGCCCTGATCCGTGAAGCCGACGAAGAAATCGGGGTGACGATCAAGCCGGAGGACGTCCACTTCGCCCACATCATGCACAACTCATCATCTGGTGGCCGCATGACCTTCTTCTTCACAGTGCGCAACTGGCAGGGCGAGTCGAAGAACCAAGAGCCAGACAAATGTGCTGAGCTGCACTGGTTTTCAGCAGATGAACTGCCCGAGCACATGATCGACTATTGCCGGGTGGCCATGCAGTCCATCGCTGACGGCAACAGCTTCTCGGTCTACGGCTGGTAGCTATCGTGACACTTCGGTCCGGGCCGGTGGCGTGCGTCAGCTACCTGGCGCTGGCGGAGTTATGGACCGTGCCTCAGTTTCCGCGTGCAAACCATGGGGCCGAGATCCGAAGTATTGAATGGTCCGTCGCCGCTGACGGGCCGACAACAGCGGCGGCGCTCGCAGCTCTCGGAGCGCCGACCCTGTTGGTTACCAACGATATTGGCAGCGATGACCACGGCAGATTCGTTCACTACTGGCTAGAGGAGCGCGCCGTCGAATACGCCTTCACGATCCGGCCAGAAGCCATCACCCACGGATTGTTGTCGCTGCCGACGACGATCACACCCGGACCTGGTTCGCCCATCTGCCCGATGTCGTCGCCAGCCTGAAGCAGATAGACCTGACGCCATTCGCCCCGGCGTCGTTCCTCTACGTCGATTGCTACGAAGTCATTGAGCAAGCAGCCTTGCGTGTGATCGGCGCCGGCCAAACGGCCGAGGTGCCAATCCCCCTCAACCTCGGCGGCTCCGATCTCTCGGAGTCCGTAGCCACTGCCCTCCGCGGCCACCCACACCTCCTGATTCAAACCAACGTCGATGACGTCGACCACGAAGAAGCACCAGCCCAGGCCAGATCGCTGCTGGCCCAGACTGGCGCACGGTGGGTAATCGTGACGACCGGTGCCTTCGGTGCGGTCGCTGTCAGTCGGTCGGAACAACTCTCGGTACCTGCCTTCCCGGTCGCCGTTCGCCATACCCATAGTGCTGGTGCGGCGTTTTCCGGTGGCCTGCTCTATGGCCTGCGTGCCGGGTGATCGATGGAGCGAAGTATGTTGCTCGGATCGGCCAGTGGGGCACTCCGGTGCGCACGACACCACAGTGCCCCACTGCCGAGCTTGGACGAACTGCAAGCGCTAACCATGACTAGATCAGCTCACCGCACTGTTGCCTTCAGTCAGGATCTGGCCGGATAGCGGGATGCCATGCTGTCCAAAGCTTTCGTAGCCGTCGCGCGCGTAGACGTGTTGCGATGGGTCGGACAGCGCGACGCCCGACGATTTCAAGCCATCGCAACGCAGACTCGACTGTGAACGGACTCGGGGTTGGGACGAACTCCTTTGGCGCGTCGAGCGCGACGTATTCCCTTCGATAACGCTCCAGCGCAGCGAGCTGCACCAAACCGTGGACAATCACGCCAAGACCAACGCCCGACAGAGTGCTCGCTATTGACGAGAGGGCAGATTGGGCAGTCGATCCGATCGCCAATAGCGGAACCGACACGATAGCGACCGAAGCCCCGAATGCCAGCGTGACAAGTGTGGAAGGGTCAGGCCGGACAGCTCGTATCGCAGCGAGCCGTAAGGCGGACTGTGCATTGTCGTCGTGCAGAACGCGTTGCACCTCGCCATCCTCGATTGCCTGAATCACCTTGTCCTGCCGTTCGATACGCGCGGCAAGTCGACGCTCGCGCGCCCAGTGTTGCCAGGCAACCGGAATCCCTAACAACGCGCTGGCGATCGTGAATCCGATGCCAGCGGCCTGGACCCATTGAAAGGCCGTCACGCGCCGAATCTTAGGGCATCACGGCGAGAGCCCGATGCCTATCATTGCGCGACGGCCGGCCAGCTCGGCTAGAACAATCCCCACTCCGTCAACTGCCCTCGCACCTCCTGCAACCGGTCCGGCGTCAGCCGCTTGCGCTCGGTCTCTTCGGCAGATTCATCCTTCGCCCCGTACTGCCACCAGGCGGTGCCTGCATGCCGGTCCATCACCAAGAACTTCTCCTTGACCGCAGGCCCGCGTACCACCAGCGATACCGTGAACGGCTCTGCTACCACCGCATGCACCATCGAGTGGTGCAGGGCGTAGCTCGTGCCGATCGGCTCCTCCCGAGCTTGGAGAACTGGCAGCTTGTTCGGGTCCATCTGCTCATCCACCTCTGTGTTCCCGAAGAGATAATGCCGGTATTGACCGCGCAGAATCCGGCTGGCGTACGACCAGCGGTGGTTGTGCGGCCGGTCGAAGTAGCCCGGCAAAAAGACATGCAGCCGCATGCGGATACCCGGATCGTCGTCGCTGTGCAGCACGATCTTGTCCAGGATGTCGTAGTGCTCACACATGGCGAGTAGCTCTGGCCTGTTGGGCAGATCGTCCAACCGCTCGCGCACGATCCGCGGTTCGGCCGCAAGTTCGTTTAGCGCCTCACGACAGTTGATCTCGACATCGTCGATGTCGTTCCAATCAATCCAGCACAGATTCTCGGCGATGCGCTCCATGTCATCCATTTGGCTTCCTCACTTCTCGGCTTCGGATTCGTCTTTCGCGCTGGATTTCCACAACCGGCAGACCGGCACGATGTCGTCGTAGGCGTCGCAGGATGCTTTGCCCATTACCAATTCCTCGGCCGGGCAACCGCCCATACAGGCGCTGACTTTGCACCCTCCGCAGGAACTTTCGGCGAGGGCACTGGTGAACAGATCGAACTCGTTGACTCCGTGATTCAGCTGCACTTGGCCGTCCACCATCTGGGCGAAGTACAGATCGGTGTCGAACAGGTACGAGCAGACGTAGCAGCGGCCGTCCGGAAAGATCGAGATCCGATCCAGCGTCCGGCCGATGCATCCCTGGTAGCCCTCGGCTGCGTAGCGCTCCATCTGGTCGCGTCGGGCATACGTCGGCTGGTACCACACCCGCGTTTTATATTCCGGCGCAACCTGATTGAGCATGTCGCAGAACTCGATCCACTTCGGCGGTGTCATCGCCATTTCTGAATTGCCGTGTCCGGTGCCGATGGTCGAGAAGACATGGAACTTGACCAAGCTGGCCCCCAGCTCATCGGCATGCTTCAGCAACTTCAAGACGTCACCCTGGTTGGCTTTGTTGACCGTGCAGATGATCCGGGTGTCGAAGCCGCGGTAGGTCAGCTCCGCCGTGGTGTCGAGGGCGATGTCGAAGGTCCCGGCGCCGCGAATGGCATCGTGGGTTTCGCTGCTACCGCCATCCATGCTGACCTGCACATAGGCGAAGTCCTCGGGTTCCAGCTGCCGGAACTTCTTGAGAGCTGGCTTCTGCGCGTTCGTCGTGGTGATGACGTGCTCGTAGCCCAGCTGGCGACTCATCCGGACGGCGCCGCAGTAGGACGGATGCAATGTTGGTTCGCCGCCGAGGAGAGTCAACTTGCTGCCGCCCAGCCGGCGCCAGGTGGCGAGCGTATCCACGATCTGCTGCAGCGGCATCTTGAGTGCCCGGTCGAGCCGTTCGCCCATGTAGCAGTGCTCGCAGCGCAGTTGGCAGGCTTCGGTGATGTACAGATACACATTGCGGAAGCGCCCGTAGGCGACGCGGTCAATCCGCTCCGGCTCCCGGACGTTGGCACCACGAGGCATCCGAGCATGGCCGTAGCCATCACTTTTGCCTCTGAGAAGTGGGACAGGTAGGTCAACAGTCGTCATAGCGATGAACTCCGTGAAATGAGGAGTGGGGCAAGCAGATCCGCCGCCCCGTCAATGGTGTTGGTGGTATCGAGTTGGGTCACGGCAATGCCGGAATCTGTAAAGCCCGCCCGGATGCCAGCAGCCGTTTGGTGGTAGCGCTGCAACCTGGCCTTGAACAACCGCGGAGAGTCGCCTCGCCTCGGATGCAGCAGGCCGCCGCAATGACCGCACTGCCATGGGTCCTCGGTGCTCGGTACTACCGGAAGGCGTGGATCGCGAATCGGGTCGCGTTCGCACCGGTGACACACCTTGCGAGTCTTGGCTCGCTGCTTGAGCGTTCGTGCATCCGTCAGCACTTCGATGGGCTCGATGTGCGGCGATGGCGTCAACGTCCAGAGCGTCGCCAGCAACTGGTCGACCTGGCTCGCCGATCCGGGGAAGTTGTCCAGCAGGATTGTGTGAACATCCGAATCTTCATAAGCGGCAACGAAATATGAGCGGAGGGCATCGCCGACGGTGAACTCGTCGATCCAGCCCAGGCGTCCGCTGCTGCTGGCCGTCGCGGCCAAAACCTCTTGCGGCACGTGCTCGCGCAGCCGGAAGATCCGCCGTCCCGGCGATTGAAGGCGCAAGGTCAGCGTGGTTTTACCGGCGGCCGGTGGGCCGAATATGGGAACTACCAGGGACAACGTCACGGCCAACCCCTTTCGTGAGGCCCGAATATGTCCAGGTTCAAGAGTCGATCGGCGGGGGAGAACCCGCCACGACATGTGGGTATGCGGGGTATGCATGAAACGTATAGTGGGTACGGTCAACCCCTTGGTAAGGTCACGCGACCAGGGCGGATGGGGTGGGATTAGGGCACCCGAAAATGATTCCGGAGTAGCCATGAAGCGCGAACCCGACGACCGGCGTTACTGCGCTCGGTGTGGGAGCAGGCTCAATCGCTACAATGCCGAAACGCTATGTGGACCTTGTAATCTCACCGCGCGCGATCAGGTGCCGCAGCCGCCGATGGTGCCGCCGGGCTTCTGGCAGACCGACAAAGTCCGCGATGCCCTCGCCACGTGGCATATGGGTCGCGTGATCTTCGCGTACCGGACCCACCCGTACCACGGTCGACCGCTGCCGCAGGAGCTGGTGGCCAATTGGCTGGAACTGACGCAGGCCCAGCTGAGCCGGATCGAAAAGGGCGCGGCACCTGAGCAGATTTCCAAGCTGATTCGCTGGGCGGAAATTCTCGACATTCCGGCTGACCTGTTGTGGTTCAAGCTGCCCGATGCCGAAGGCGGCGGAACAGCCCAGCCTGTCGAAACCGCCAGTGCCGCAGGCCATGACGCTGTGGCGCTCATTCGATGGCTGGCATCGGACGGCACTGCCCCACCACCACCGAACCAGGCGCAAGAACTGGAACGCGTCGGCCGGGCATTAGAGGACGCCAGACGATTCTTTGACGGGTCGGTGGTGGAGTTCTTCCGGGTCCAGCTGGCCAAGTGCAAGGCAGACGACGGCACGCTTGGTCCGGCCGCTGCACTTCCGCTGGTGCTCGGGATTCTCGGCGCTATTCGACGGCATGGTCGGCAGGTCAGACCCGACGTGCAACGGCAGCTGCTGGCCGTCGGTGCCGACGGTGCCGAATTCGCCGGGTGGCTATACCGCGATCTCCACGATCCGCTCACCGCCACCTTTCTCTACGACCGGGCGATGGAGTGGGCGCAGGCCGCGGGCAGTCTGCCGATGCAGGGCTACGTGCTGCTCAAGAAGTCCCAGATGGCCTACGAGACTCGCGACACCGGCACGTTGCTGACGCTGGCGCAGGCGGCGAAAAATGGCCCGTGGCAACTGCCGATCCACGTACAGGCCGAGGTGGTGCAGCAGGAAGCCTTGGGACTCGCGATGATCGGCGAACCAACCAGCGTTGTTGAACAAAACCTGGCCGATGCCGAGCATCTCCTCAGTCAGGCGAACGGTGCGGACGAACGTGGGCTGGTCAGCTACTTCAACGAGGGCACATTGTTAGTCCGGTCGGCTTGTTGCTACACCGAAGCCGGTAGGCCGCAGACGGCAACGCAGCTCTTCGGTCAGGCCCTGGCCGGTGGCTCGCTGTCCCGCCGCGACGCCGGCTTTTTCGGGGCTCGCCGGGCCAAAGCATTGGCGCTGAGCGGCGAGCCGGATGAAGCAGCAACGGTCGCGGTTGAATCGGTCGCTGTGGCCCGCGAAACACGGTCGGAGCGAACGATGAACGTCATCGTGGACGTGGTTCGCACCCTTGATCCCTGGCGTCATCGGCCGAGGGTGCAGGAGCTGCGTGACGTGCTACTGCCCTGACGTTGAGCCGGTCGTCAGCCACGCAGACACAATGCCGATGACCTCAGCCTGGTATTCCTGGCTCTTCGGATTCAGGTACTGCGGGTCGTCGTGGACGGCAAAGCCGTGTTGCGATCCGTCGATCTCCACGAATTCAACCGGCGAAGTGAAATTCGTGGCCGCTTCGCGTGATCCCTCGATCGGCACCAAGGTGTCGGCGTTGCCGTGGATGATGAGCGTCGGTGCCGTAATCTCGCCGAGCACATCCAGCGGCCGGAACCAGAACACCTCGTTCAGGAACGGGCGACCGTGCTGCAAGTCGGCCTTGAATTGAATGGCGCCAGTCTCGTTCAGCTCCTGGGCGCGCTCGTCGCTGATGACGTCGTTCGTCCAGTAGTCCCGCGTGTCGATAGTCCGCTTCTTGTAGTCCACCTGCGGATTGAGCAGCACCAGCCGTGACAGATCGTCTGGACGTTTGGCGGCGTAGTACGCGCAGATACCGCCGGCGAAGCTCGCACCGCACACGCTCAGCTCGGTTGCGCCCGTGGCTTCACGGAGGTACGCCAGGCTGACGCGGATGTCGTTAAGGATGGTGGCCAGCGTCAGTTCTGCCTGAGAGCCTTCACTATCCCCGTGACCACGAAGATCGAAACGGAGCGATGCAATCCCAGCTTCAGCTAGACCTTCGGCCAGCCGGGTGAAGAAACCGCCTTCCTCGCGGGTGACACCACCGCCATGGACCAGCACGACGGCGCGCGTCGGTGGCTGGTCGGGTGTTACGAGGGTGGCCGCGAGGTGCAGGCCATCGAGGGTGCGGACGCGGGTGATGGTGCTCGTCGGAACCACGAGAGCCAGTCAACCAGACCGGGAGAACCGCGGCCAGGTGGTGATCAGGATGTGGGAGGGCAGATGGCGGATCCGCAGGGTTCGTGAATTTGGCTCCGTGTCGCGCGTTCCGACCCAGTGGCCAACCAGGGGCCACGCCCGGCCAATTTCGGCCCGGACCTCGAACATGGATAAATCTCAACTCCGCCGCCGCGAAGGCCGGATCGGACCGTTAGGCTACTACTGGTTCCTCACTTTCGAGCATGCGCCGGAGTTCCACGCGCACGTCAAAGACTGCCAACAGTCGATAGATACCGCATACTTCGACCTGACCGCTGCCGAGGGGCTGCATCTCACAGTGGACCGGATCGCGTACGACGGCGAGTTGTCCCGCGGTCAACTGCACTCGATCGCCGCAGCGGCCGGCCACGCTTGCCAACACCAGCCGCCGTTCGTCCTCGAGCTGGAAAACTTCACCAATTTACATGGAGCCATTGGGTTTATCGCTTCGCGGCATGAGAGGGTGCACGCCCTCCGCGACGAACTGCGGACAGCGACGCGATCCATCTATCCCGATGCTTCCGTCAAAGACTCCGCGTCGAAACCCCATGTGACAGTCGCCTACCCCGTGTTCGAGGGCCTGTCCGCTATCGCTGCTGCGACGGCCCAGAAAATCGGCACCACTGTCGACGCAGTGGACGTGACGATCACGGAAGCGGTTATGGTCGCACTCGAACGTCACCCACATTCCTACGAATGGGACGTGATCTCCCGGATTCCGCTGGGCGGCTGACGTGGTGCGCGCGAAAGAATCATCTCGCTGCCCGGAGGCATGCCCTCGGTCCGGCTCACGTGCGGCCGATAGGAGACCGTAATGCGGCCGCGCCGCACAACTCAGGCCGGCTCGGTGACGAGGCTCGGGGTCAGGTCGGTGAGGCCGTTGATGACGTGGGTGGCCAGGGCGAGGGCGTCGGGGGCCGGGGGGTATTCGGGGCGGGGGGCGGCGATGACGCGCATGCCAGCGGCGTGGGCGGAGCGCATGCCGTTGCTCGAATCCTCTACTGCGGCACAGTCTTCGGGGCGCTGGCGGAGGAAGGCGGCGACGGCCACGTAGACGTCGGGGGCGGGTTTGCCGCGGTCGACCTCCTCGGTCGAGAAGGTGACGCTGAAGAACTCGATGAGACCGGTGCGCCCGAGCACGACGTCGATCAGCTCCCTCGGCGACGAACTGGCCACGCCGAGCGGCCACCGCTCGCTCATCCGCTGCACCGCCTCGACGGCGCCGGGCAGCAGCGGAACCCCGCGGTCGTAGTGCGCGGCCATGCGCGCGATCACGTCGCGCGCGACCGTCTCGGGCGGCGCGCCGACGCCGAGATCGGCGCTGAGGTACTCCGACCACTCCTTGGTGCTCATGCCCATCAAACGTTGCTGCGTGTCCGGCAGCCACTGCCCGCCGCGCTCGGCGACGTAGGCCCGCCGCACCTGCTCCCACACCGGCTCGGAGTCGATCAGCACGCCGTCCATATCGAAGACCACCGCCGTGATAGCCATCTACTCAACGCCTTTCGCCAGCCGGACCTGTCCTTGCACTCGCCGGCCCGCGTTCGTCGCGACCGCGCCGCCAGTGCGGACCAGCCTATGCCACTTTCCGGATTTTCCCGCCCACCTGGCAACTCGGCCCATGACAGGAGCACTCGGCAAGCAACCGATAACGTGTTGCGCATGAACGAACAACAGGCCGGTGACTCGCTGCCCAGCAAGGAGCACCACGAGGGCTCGTTCCGGCCGATGAGTGACCTGATCAACGCACACGACCGCGACGTCGACATCACCCGCGGCGGACCGCACTACGGGGAGTTCATCGAGCAGGTGCGCGGGCTGATGGATCGCGTGCGGATGTCGTGCCCCACCGACGAGCAGGCCGTGGAGACGATCGGCCTGCTCAAGCAGCTCAACGACAAGCTGGACGCCGCGCGCGTCGACGAGTGGTCCACGCCGAACTGGACCAGGCACGACCTGCCGGGCCGCGGCAACATCACGCTGCCGCCGTTCATCATCGACAGCGTGTCGCGCGACGGCGTCGACGCCCGCATCACCTTCCGCGCCTTCCACCTCGGCGGCAACAGCGCCGCGCACGGCGGCGTGATCGCCATCGGCTTCGACGACCTGCTCGGCATGGCGGCCGCGGTGTACGCGGGCGGGGTGACCAGGACCGCGTCGCTCACCATCGACTACCGCTCCGTCACGCCGCTGCATACCGAGCTCCAGATCCGCGCCTGGACCGAGCGCCAGGAGGGGCGCAAGGTCTACGTCCGCGCGACGCTGCACGACGGCGATCGGCTCTGCGCCGAAGCCAACGGTCTGTTCATCGTGCTCAAGCCGGGACAGCCGTAACCCGTTCCGCCGCGCCGGAATTGCATGCCGCGCAGTCGTGCACGAGATGCACCGGCAGCCAACCAGTTCAATGATCGGGCCCGCGACGCGGCCGAAAGCCGCGGCGCGGGCCCGTTTTCCGCATGCCGTGCACACATGCGGGTCATGCCACTTCCGCTGAGCCGATCAGCGACCAGGGAAGTGCGCCTCGCGATACGCACCGAACCGCTCGTCCACCTGTTCGGCGGTGAGTCCGAAATCGGCGAGGGTATAGCGGTGCGCGGGACGCGCCGCGCCGGAGGTGCTTTCGGCGTGCAAGGCCGTCATCGCCGCCGTGGCGTCGTCGGTCAACGGCAGATCGAAGTGCCGGTAGATCGATCCCACGGTGCCGATCGGATCGGCGACGAAGTCGTCGTAGTCGACGTCGCAGAACTGAGCGGCGTTGTGCCGCTCGCGGTCCGCCAGGAACCGGTCGGCGCCGCGCGCCCACAGATCCAGCTGCGTCGCGCCGACCACCGAGCCGCGGAACTTGTCCGACCACCCCGCCGACGCCTGCTCGTTGAGACTGCACACCGAGGCGATGATGGTGCGCGGATCACGGTGCATCTGGATGACGAGCGCGTCCGGGTACACCTCGAAAATGGCGTCGAGCGCGAACAAATGGCTCGGGTTCTTCAACACCCAGCGCTGGCCTGCGTCGGGCAGCCCGATCAGCTGCAGGTTGCGCCGGTGCCTGCGGTAGGCCGCGGTCCAGTCCTGCTCCCTGAGCCACTCCGAGTAGGCCGGCAGGTAGGCGAGGCACTCGTAGGACACCGACATGGCCGACTGCCGCAGCAGCTGCCAGCACTCCTCCACCTGGTCGGCGGAGATGTGGTGCACGCCCATGAATTCGGGGTGCTCGACGTGGTGCTTCTCGAACGCGGCCTCGATGCGCTGATACACCGGGTTGCTCGCCCAGGTCTCGCGCGGCGGCCTCGGCTGCGGCATCTCGGTCAGCCACATCTCCAGGCCCTGGTGCGCGGGGTCGGCGTTGAGCAGCCGGTGCAGCGCGGTCGTGCCGGAGCGCGGCAGCCCGGTCACGAAGATCGGCCGCTCGATCGCCACCTCGGCGTGCTCCGGAAAGCGTTGCCACGCGGCCTCGCTGAGCAATCGGGCGATCAAGGCCCCGCGCAGGAACGCGCGATTGATCTTGTTGCCGAACGGCGTCAGTTCGGCGTCCTTGGCGTAGGACTCGAGCAGCACCTCGAGCCCGGTGCGGTAGTCGTCGGCCCCGAAATCGTCCAGCCCGACGACCTTGGTCGCCGACGCGTGCAGGTCATCGATGGTTCCGACATCGTCCCTACCGATCAACATCATCTCCTCAATAGTGGTGCGCGACAGCCGCACCCGATCAGTGGTGGTATTCCCCGCCGTTGACGTCCAGGCACGCGCCGGTGATCGCCCGCGCCATGGGCGAGGCGAAGAACACCACGGCGTCGGCGATCTCGTCGGGCTCGGGCAGCTTGCGCAGGTCGATGGTCTTCGCCGTCTCGGCGTAGACCTCCTCGGCGGTGCTGCCGCGCTGCTCGGCGAGGTAGTTGAAGTACCACTTCAGGTTGTCGGCCCAGATGTAGCCGGGGGCAATGGTATTGACCCGGATGCCGCGCGGGCCGAGCTCGGTGGCCAGGCTCTGCGCCAGCGCGAGCAGGCTGGCCTTGGCCATCTTGTAGGGCCCGAAGGTGCGCCGCGAGTGCCGCAGCACCGCCGAGTTGATCATCACCACGGAGCCCTTGGCGTCGGTGAGCGCGGGGATGAACAGCCGCGTCAACCGCAGGGCGGCAAGCACATTGGTCTCGAAGCCGGCCCGCACCTGGTCCAGGTCGACCTCGGCGAGGTCGACGATCGGCGGGATGGCGAACGCGTTGTTCACCAGCGTGTCGACCCGGCCGAACGCGCTGTGCGCGGCCTCGACCAGGTGCGCGGCGGCGGCCTCGTCGTTGATGTCGGTCGGCACCACCACCGCGCGCCTGCCGAGTTCGGTGATCTCCTTGGCGACCTCGGTGAGCCGCGACTCGGTCCGGGACGCGAGCACCACGTCCGCGCCCGCCTTCGCGCTCTGCACCGCGATGGCGCGACCGAGGCCGGGGCCGACCCCGGAGACTACAACAACCTTGTCCTGCAACAACATCAGCCGAGCATCCTCTCCGCGACGGCCGCCTGCCGGGCCGCGATCCGTGTGCGCCATTCTTCGGGCGTGACGCGCGCCTCGTGGTAGTACGGAAGCCGCTGGGGCAGATCGTCCACCGCGACCACCTCGACCGTCGGTCCGTCCTCCGGCTTCATCTCACGAGAGAGCCGCTGCCAGCGGAACTGGAGATAGCCGCGGTCGTGCCCGGTGCGCTCGATCCAGTTGACCAGTCCGGGGTTTCGCTCGCTGACCACCAGCCGGATCATCCCGTCGGGATCCACGCGCGCCTGATCGGCGGTGAGGCTGGTCTGGTGGTTGATGTAGTCCAGCGACAGGTACCACATGCTGCCGAGCTGGAAACCCTGGTACGGCGCATCGGATTTCGGCACCGTGATGATCATCGCCTGGTCGTCGTCGAGTTCGTAGTGGCCCGCCGAGGAGAACTGGGTGGTGAGACCGCCCGGCGTGGAACGGGGTTCGGTCATCGTGTTCACCGGCAGGTTCAGGTAGAACCACTCCGGGAAGGCGAGGAAGGTCTTCAGGCGGGAGATCAGCATCTTGCCCGCGACGCCGTACCGCTTGGTCAGCAGGTCCTTCGTCAGCGGGGGCGGCGCGTCGCCGACGCCCTCGACCCTGGCGATCCGGACGGTGCCGGGCTGCTCGGTGGACCAGTCGCTGTACACCTCGCGAACCACCAGCATCGCCGAGTCGGCGGCCAGGTGCACGTAGCCGGGGCGCGCCTCGCCGGGGCCGAGCCGGAGTTCGTAGGAGCCGTCCGGGCCGATCTCGAGGGAGCGGTCGTCGAAGGCGGTGAGGCTGTCGGGCACGTCCACCGGCGAGTAGTTGCCGTTCAGCACCTGGAAGCTGAGATCCCTTGTGGTGCCGCGCTTCCCGGTGACCACGTACTCCGCGTCCGGGCGCAGGTACGAGTGGAAGTAGAGCGTGTCGGGGTTGTCCAGGCCCATCTTCGTGTACGGGCCGGTGGACCGCACGAAGAACGGGAAGTCGCGCTCGTAGGCCCACGCCATCTGCAAGGCCGCGCGGATGCTGCCCGCGAGGTAGTCGTAGCCCTCGACGAGGTCCTGTTCGGTGCGGATGTGCGCGGCCTCGGTGATGATCTGCTCGGCGGCGGCGATGGCGTCCGCGAACGGCTGTGTCAGCAAAGGGTCTCCCATAACTCGCGGTGTTCCAAATATGTACCACTCTGGTACATTTCGTTTCAGGCAAGATTAGAACGTGTTCTAGGAGTGGTCAATGGTCGGCCGTAGATCCGCACCCACCGTGCGGGTGGTGCAGGTACTGGATTTCCTCGTCGAGCAGCGGGGCAAGCGCTTCGGGCTCTCCGAGCTGGCGCGGGCGCTCGACCTGGCGAAACCGACCTGCCTCGGCATCCTCACCGAGCTCACCGCCGGCGGCTACCTGGTGCGCGACGCCGACACGCTCACCTACGGACTCGGCCCCGCGCTCATCGCCGCGGGCCGGGTGGCCCAGGACAGCTTCGCGATCTCCGCGCTGGCCCGCGCCGAGCTGGACAAACTCACCGCGCGATACCGCACGACCTGCACCGCCTCGGCCGTGGTCGGCGAGCAGATCATGGTTCTGGAGAGCACCGGGCCCGGCCTGGTGAAGGTCGGCGCGGCCTACCATTTCGCGCCGCCGGTCGGCCTGATGTACGTGCTGTGGGACACCGACGCGGCCTTCGACGCCTGGCTGGCCAAGCCCCCCACGGTGCCGTTGCAGCAGGACGAGGCGCGGCTGCGGCAGATCGTCGCGGAGTGCCGCGAGCGCGGTTACCTGGTGGAGAGCCTGACCGCGGCGGGCAGGCGGCTCTACTCCATGCTCGCCGGTTTCGCCGCCCGCGATCTCCCCGACGAACTGCGCGAACTCGTGGGCGAGTTGGTCACCAGCCTCGGCGAGCGGGTGTACCTGGGTACGGATCTGCGCCCGCGCAAGGAGCACCCGGTGAGCCTGCTCGCCGCGCCCACCTACGGCGGGGACGGCAGGCAGAACATGGTGCTGACCATGTACGTCGGCTCCTCCATCACCGGGGCCGAGATCGACCGGCGCGGAACGGCTTTGGTCGCGGCGGCGGACGCCGTGACCGCCGCCTCGGGCGGCCGGGGGCCGTCGTGGTGAACGCGAAGCGCCCCGGCGAGCTGTTGCCAACGACCGAAACGTGTTCTAGTTTTGCGGAGTGAGCCAGTACGCGAAGTCGACGGCGAGCACCTACGAGCTGCCCCATCTGGAGGCGCTCGAGGCCGAGTCGGCACACATATTCCGTGAAGTAGCGGCGACCTTCGAACGCCCGGTGCTGCTGTTCTCCGGCGGCAAGGACTCGGTGGTGATGCTGCACCTGGCGGCCAAGGCCTTCTGGCCCGCGCCGCTGCCGTTCCCGGTGCTGCACATCGACACCGGACACAACTTCGACGAGGTGATCGCCTTCCGCGACGAGACGGTCGCGCGATTCGGGCTGCGGCTGGTGGTCGGCAGCGTGCAGGACGACATCGACGCGGGCCGCGTCGCCGAGGAGACCGGCCCGCGCGCCTCGCGCAATCGGTTGCAGACCACCACGCTGCTGCGCTCGATCCAGGAGGGCGGCTTCGACGCGGTCTTCGGCGGGGCGCGGCGCGACGAGGAGAAGGCGCGCGCCAAGGAGCGCGTGTTCAGCTTCCGCGACGAGTACGGCCAGTGGGACCCACGCAGCCAGCGACCGGAGCTGTGGAACCTCTACAACGGCAGACACCGTGCGGGCGAACACATTCGGGTGTTCCCGCTGTCGAACTGGACCGAGCTCGACATCTGGTCCTATATCGCGGCCGAGGGCATCGACCTGCCGCCGCTGTACTACGCGCACCGCCGCCCGGTGGTGCAGCGCGACGGAATGTTGCTGGCGCGCACCAGGTTTCTCGAACTGCTCGACGGCGAGGAGCCGCGCGAGGCGACGGTGCGGTTCCGCACGGTCGGCGACGCGACCTGCACCGGCTGCGTGGAGTCGACCGCGACGACCCCGGCCGAGGTGGTCACCGAGGTGGCCGCCGCCCGGGTCACCGAGCGCGGCGCCACCCGCGCCGATGATCGAATCTCCGAGGCGGGCATGGAAGATCGCAAACGAGAGGGCTACTTCTGATGACCGCTACACCCGCGCGCAGCGCCCCGGCGACACTGCTGCGCCTCGCCACGGCGGGCAGCGTCGACGACGGCAAGTCCACCCTCATCGGGCGGCTGCTCTTCGACTCCAAGACGATCTTCACCGATCAGCTCGCGGCCGTGGAGCGGACCAGCCGCGACCGCGGCGACGACTACCCCAACCTCGCCCTGCTCACCGACGGCCTGCGGGCCGAGCGCGAACAGGGCATCACCATCGACGTCGCGCACCGCTACTTCGCCACGCCGCGAAGGAAATTCATCATCGCCGACACCCCGGGGCACATCCAGTACACCAGGAACATGGTGACCGGGGCGTCCACCGCGGACCTCGCGCTGATCCTGGTCGACGCCCGCAAGGGCGTGGTCGAGCAGACGCGCAGGCACGCGTTCCTGGCCAGCCTGCTCGGCATCCCGCACCTGGTGCTGTGCGTCAACAAGATGGACCTGGTGGACTGGTCGCAGGCCAGGTTCGAGGAGATCCGCACCGAATTCGCCCAGTTCGCCTCGAAACTCGACATCTTCGACCTGACCTTCGTGCCGATGTCCGCGCTCGACGGCGAGAACATCGTGCACCGCGGCGCGAGCATGCCGTGGTACGAGGGCACTCCCCTGCTGCACCATCTCGAAGAGGTGCACATCGCCTCCGACCGCAACCTCATCGACGCGCGGTTCCCGGTGCAGTACGTGACCCGCAGCCACGCACAGGATTTCCGCGGCTACGCGGGGACCGTGGTGGGCGGGGTCTTCAAGCCCGGCGACGAAGTGGCCATCCTCCCTTCGGGTTTCACCACCACGGTGGAGTCCATCTGGGGTCCCGGCGGCAAGGCGGTCACGGAAGCCTTTCCGCCCCAGGCGGTCACCATGCAGCTCGCCGATGAACTGGACGTGTCGCGCGGCGACATGATCTGCCGCCCGAACAACCGGCCCACCGCGGGGCGCGATCTCGACGCGATGGTCTGCTGGTTCGCCGACGAGTCGCAGCTCACCCCCGGCGCCACCTACACCATCCGGCACACCACCCGCTGCGCGACCGTCGAGGTGCGCACGCTCGACTACCGGCTCGACGTCAACACCCTGCACCGGGACGAGAACGCGGAGTCGTTGTCGCTCAACGAGATCGGGCGCGTGCAGCTGCGCACCCGCCAGCCGCTGCTGTTCGATCCGTACCGGCGCAACCGCTTCACCGGCAGCTTCATCCTGGTCGACGACGCCACCAACAACACCGTCGGCGCGGGCATGATCACCGGCCCGAGCCTGCCGTCCTCCCGGGTGGTCTGGCACTCCACCGCGGTCGGCCGGGACGAGCGCGCGACGCGCGGGCTCACGGTCTGGCTGACCGGCCTGTCCGGCTCCGGAAAGTCCACCGTCGCGGTCGAACTCGAACGCCGCCTGGTCGCCGCGGGCCGGCCCGCCTTCCTGCTCGACGGCGACAACCTACGGCACGGGTTGAACGCGGATCTCGGCTTCAGCGCCGCCGACCGGGTCGAGAACGTCCGCCGCGTCGGCGAGGTCGCCCGCCTGTTCGCCGAAGCCGGTGTGGTGGCGGTGGTTTCGCTGATCAGCCCCTACCGCGCCGACCGGGACCGGGTCCGCGCCGCCCATCGGGAGGCCGGCATCCCGTTCGTGGAGGTGTTCGTCGACACCCCGTTGGAGATCTGCGAGTCCCGCGACCCGAAGGGGATGTACGCCAAGGCGCGGGCGGGCGAGATCCGCGGCTTCACCGGCATAGACGACCCCTACGAGTCCCCCACCGAAGCCGAACTGGTGCTCCGCCCCGGTGACGGCGACCCGGCCGCCATGGCGGCCACCATTCTCGCTCGACTCTCGGGCTTGGACTGATACCGACGGGCAGGCGGCGAATCGCCCCCTGCCCCTTGGTATTTGCAATGCCGACCTGATCACGTCAGGTCGGCCGCGCGGACTATCGCCAACAGCGCGTCCGCGGTTCGGCGGCAGAAGGTTTCGGCGTCGTCGAGGCCGTGCGTCACGCCGCGAACGAGAGTGCGGGCGACGAGAATCTCGAAAACCAGGTCGCTGGTCGCGGATTCGTCCCGGCCGCCGGGCAGCTCCGGCGCGATGCGCTCGGCGAGCGCCTTGCGAGCGGGCAGATCGGCGCGGTCGTGCAGCGCCCGAAAGTACTCGGGCGCATGATGATAGGCCGACATCAGCCCCGGCACGGCCGCGCGGGTAGCGGGTTCGGCGATCCGCTCGAGGAACAGACGTGCCCAGGCGATCAGATCGGCGTGCAGATCCTCGGTCACCTCAGGCAGCCATAGGTTCTCGGACCCGAACACTGCGTCCTCGATCAACGCCTCCTTCCCTGGCCAGCGGCGATAGATGGGCGCGGTGCCGACGCCGGCGCGGCGGGCGACCGCGGCGATGGTGACCTCCTGATACCCGACCTCGGCGAGCAGCGCGCGGACGGCGTCGAGCACCGCGCGATCGATCTGGCCGTCGCGCGGGCGGCCTGCGGGCGAGCGGGCGGGGTCGGTGGCGGTCACACGGCGCAGCGTACCGGGTGGGATTCCGCGAAAACAATACGTTGCGATGTGCAACGTAATACATTGTCGGGCATCGCTTCGATGAAAGGACGCTCGGTGCTCGTACCCGACGATGAAATGCTGTGTCACCAGCTGGCGACGACGTTCGACCATGTGTCGCAGAGCGATCTGCGCTGGACCGAGCGGGTGGTGATGTACGGCTTCGACACCTCGGGCGAGGTGAGCGTGATGACCGGGCTCGCCCGCTACCCCAACCGCAACGTCATGGACGCCTACGCCATGGTCACGATCGGCGGCAAGCAGGCGCGCGTGGTGCGGCTGTCCACCGAATACGGCGCCGCGCGTGCGTCTTTGGACTCGTGGTCGGTCGGCCCCTACACCTACGCGGTCACCGACCCGCTGCACAGCACCCGGGCGACATTGGACGCCGACGAGCACGGGCTGAGCCTGCACCTCGACTTCCACGGGACCTTCCCCGCCTACGAGCAGACACCGGCCTTCCATCGCTCCCGCGGCCGCGTGCGCGAGGACGCCCGGCGCTACTACCAGAACGGAATCGTCACGGGCTGGATCGAACTCGACGGCAGGCGCATCGACATCGACCCGGAGCAGTGGTGGTTCGGCCGCGACCACTCCTGGGGGCGTGCGGCACGGGCCAGGCGGCGGCAGCCTGAACGAGGGCACCGATCTCCAGCCGACCGAGGTGTCCGACGGCGTCCTCTACTACATGGGCATCTTCCAATTCGACGACCAGCTGGTGCATTTCGCACAGCGCGAGACGAGCACGGGGCAGCGCTGGCAGTTCGAGGGCGAGGTGCTGTACCCGCTGTCCACCGGCCGCGCGGCGACGCCCATCATCGACGTCGAACACGAGTTGAGCTTCGAGCGGGACCTGCGCGTCGCCTCCGGCGGGACGTTCACCGTGCACCTGGCCGACCGGACGACCGCGTCCATCGAGGTGGAGCCGCTGTGCCGGTTCTGGCCCGGCCTCGCCGGCTACAACGAGTACCGCGGCTACGCCTCGGGCATGTGGCGCGGCCCGTCGTTCAGCGACGGATTCACCGTCGACACCACCGATCTCGACCAGATCCGCCCGATCAGCCTGCTCAGCGAGTCGCTGTGCGCGGTCCGGATGGGCGACCGGGTGGGCCACGGGCTTCTGGAGATGGTCTTCATGGGCAGCTACCCCCGCTACGGCTACACAGGATGGTGACCGACATGACCGACCGCCCGACCCCCGACCACCTGCCGCCTTTGCTGGAGAAGGCGATTCGCCGGCGCATGCCGCGCGCCGATCGCGCCACGGTCACCGGGTGGCAGCGCGCCGAGCAGGGCTTCGCCTCGGACACTTACCTTTTCACCGTCGAGGGCGTCGACGGCGTGGACGGGCCGATCGGCCTGGTGTTCCGGCGGCCGCCCGAGGTGCCACTGTTCCCCGACTACGACCTGCGCCGTCAGTTCGTGGTGATGAAACGCCTTGCGCCGACCGGCATTCCGGTTCCCACGCTGCGCTGGATCGAGACCGACCCGGCCGAGCTCGGCAGCCCGTACCTGCTGATGGACCGCATCGAGGGCGGCCGGACGCCGAGCGACGTACCGCCGTATCACGAGGCGGGCATGTATCTCGAGGCGCGGCCGGCGGACCGGACCAGAATGTGGTGGGGCTGCGTCGACACCATGGCTCAGCTGCACCTGCTCGATCCCGCGGCGCTGCGCCTGGACTTCTTGCGGCTCAACCGATTCGGCAGCGACCCGGTCGAGCAGTCCGTCAACTACCTCGACTGGGCGGTGCACTGGGCCGCGCCGCAGATCCCCGACACCATCGAGCGCGCGATCACCTGGCTCCGCGAGAACCGCTACGAGCCTGAGCATGTCACGCTCTGCTGGGGCGACTCGCGACTGTCGAACATGCTGTACGACAACGACTACGCGGTGCTCGGCGCGCTCGACTGGGAGGTCGGCCACCTCGGCGACCACGAGTCCGACCTCGCCTGGCTGCTGCTCACCGACTGGGTGTCCAGCGAGTTCCTCGGCAAGCCGCGACTGCCCGGCACGCCGAGCCGCGCGGAGGCCATCGCCCGCTACGAGGCCGCCACCGGCTGGCCGGTGCGCAACCTGCGCTACAACGAGATCCTCGGCGCGGTGCTGCTGTCGGTCGCGCTGCTGCGCATATCCACCTACCTCGGCATGGGCGATCTGTCGGCCGTGGCGGTCGCGCGCCTGGAGCTGCTGCTCGGAGAGGGGTCGGAAACGCGCTCGTGAACGTCCGAAACCGCTGTCGGACTGGGGCGTTCGCGCAGAGCTGAACAGCCGCGCGACGACCTGGCCCGACTTCGGCTCGCGGCCGCCGCCCGTGCACTACCGTGGAGCGGAGCGCGGGCGGTGGCCGCGCGCATGTCTACGCCCGTAAGATACAGTGGGCACGACATGTCTCGAAAGGACGGCTGATGCGCTCCACGCTGCTCTCCCGGCGCGACCTCGACTTCCTGCTGTATGAGTGGCTGAACGTCGAGGAGCTCACCAAGCGCGCGCGCTTCGCCGATCACTCGCGCGAGACGTTCGACGCCATCCTCGACCTCAGCGCCGATCTGGCCACCAAATACTTTGCCCCGCACAACAAGACGAACGACGCGAACGAGCCGACCTTCGACGGCGAACGGGTCACCATCATCCCCGAGGTGGGCGTGGCGCTGGCGGCCTTCGCCAAGGCCGGACTGCCCGCCGCCGCGATGGACTACGACCTCGGCGGCGCCCAGCTGCCCGTCACCGTCGCGCAGGCGAGCTACGCGTGGTTCCAGGCGGCCAACCCGGGCACCTCGGGCTACTCGTTCCTCACCGTCGCCAACGCGAACCTGCTGCTGACGCACACCGGCCCGGAGTTCACCGAGCGGTTCGTCCGGCCGATGCTCGAGGGCAGGTTCTTCGGCACCATGTGCCTGTCCGAGCCGCAGGCGGGCTCCTCGCTCGCCGACATCGTCACCCGCGCGGAGCCACAGGACGACGGCACCTACCGGCTGTTCGGCACCAAGATGTGGATCTCCGGCGGCGACCACGAGCTCGGCGAGAACATCGTGCACCTGGTGCTGGCCAAGATCCCCGGCGGCCCGGCGGGCACCAAGGGCATCTCACTGTTCGTCGTCCCGCGGTTCCTGGTCGAGGCGGACGGCGCGGTCGGCGAGCGCAACGACATCGCGCTGGCCGGGCTCAACCACAAGATGGGCTTCCGCGGCACGGTCAACACCGTGCTCAACTTCGGCGAGGGCCGCTGGACGCCGGGCGGCGCGGCGGGCGCGGTCGGCTACCTGGTCGGCGAGCCGCATCGCGGGCTCAGCTACATGTTCCACATGATGAACGAGGCACGCATCGGCGTCGGCCTGGTCGCGACGGCGCTCGGCTACACCGGCTACCTCGAGTCCCTCGACTACGCCCGCACCCGCGCGCAGGGCCGGGCGAAGCTGCCCGCCGACCCGGCCGCGCCGCAGCGCCCGATCGTCGAGCACGCCGACGTCAAGCGAATGCTGTTGGCGCAGAAGGCCTATGCCGAGGGCGCGCTCGGGCTCGTGCTGTACTGCGCCCGGCTGGTGGACGAGCAGCACACGGCCGAGTCGGCCGACGAGCGCCGCGCGCTCACGCTGCTGCTCGACATCCTGACCCCGATCGCCAAGAGCTGGCCGTCGCAGTGGTGCCTCGAGGCCAACAACCTCGCCATCCAGGTGCTCGGCGGCTACGGCTACACCCGCGAGTACAACGTCGAGCAGCACTACCGCGACAACCGGCTCAACCCGATCCACGAGGGCACGCACGGCATTCAGGGCCTGGATCTGCTGGGGCGCAAGGTGACCCAGCAGAACGGCGCGAGCCTGCTCGCCCTCGGCGAGCGGGTGCTGGCGACGGTGGCGGCCGCCCGTGCCGCGGGCGGTGAGCCCGGTGAGCTTGCCGCGCAACTGGATTCGTCCTGGCAGCGGCTGGTCGAGGTGACCGCGGGACTGTTCGCCACCGGCGACTTCGAGGCGGCGCTGGCGAACAGCTCGGTGTACCTGGAGGCGTTCGGCCACATCGTGCTGGCCTGGGTCTGGCTCGAGCAGGTGCTGGCCACCGGCGCGCACACCGGCGACTTCTACGACGGCAAGCGGCACGCGGCGCGGTACTTCTATCGGTTCGAACTACCCAAGACGGCCCCGGCCCTGGATCTGCTCGCCCGGCTCGACACCACCACCCTCGAGATGCGCGACGCCTGGTTCTGATTCGGTACACAGATGCAACGATGTATCATTCTCCGATGACCACGCCCAGTCAGCGAACCACCCGCCCGCCGGGACGACCGGCGTCGGCGACCCGGGAAGAGGTCATCGACCTGGCCAAACAGGCATTCCTGGCCGGCGAACGGGTGGACATCCAGGCCATCGCGGCCCAGCTCGGCCTCAGCCGCGCCTCGGTCTACCGCTGGTTCGGCTCCCGCGAGGGCGTCCTCGGCACGGTGCTGGCCGGCGAGTTCGCCGCCCTGCTCACCCGCGCCGACGCCAAGCGGCGCTCCACCGGCGCGCGGCGCATCCTCGACGTGCTGTACCGGGTCAATCGCTGGATGACCGACAACGTCCCGTTCCGCCGGTACTTCGAGAACGAGCCGCTGGCCGGGTTGCGCATCCTCACCGCGAGCGACGGCCCGGTCCAGCCGCTGGTGGTCGCCACCGTGCGCGAGCTGATCGCGCGCGCCGAACGCGAGGACGGCTACCGCCCGCCGGTCGCGCCCGACCTGCTCGCCTACGCGCTGGTCCGCCTCGGCGAGGCCTTCCTCTACAACGACAATGTGGCCGGCATCCGCGGCGACGTCGACCGCCTGCACGAGGTGCAGGCCGCGCTGCTCGGCATCCCCGAGGCGATCAAGCGGCCGCCGAGCAACGGCTGAGCCTGCCGGACCCTGTGCGGCGCAAGCGTTCCCGAACTCACCGACCCTGCTGTGTCCGCGGCTCGACATCCCGACCCTGATGGGGGACTCCGCCGCGGTGTGCGGAGGACGACGGCGGCTTGGGCGGCAACGAGATCCGCAAGCTGGAATGGCCACTGCTCGAGGCGCATCGACGTACGGACACCGCATTCGAATCGGCATGATTCGAATGTGGGCAGCCGCCGACGAGGTGGCGTATTGGGCAGGCGGTTCGGCGTTTCACCAGGTCGAAGCCGGAGGGCACCGGCGCAATAACATCCCCTGATTCCGGCGCGGCCCGGCATGGAAATCCGGGCCGTCCATTCCGCACTATCGTCGCTATCCATGCAGGTCAGCGATGGAAAGGCGGCGGAGGTGGCAGCGGAACCCACACCGGTGCGGCGGTTACGCGCCGATCAGGCCCGGCGGGTCGCCGATCTGCTCCGGCACCAGCTGCACGCGGGCGCGTTCGACGCCGGACTGCCGAGCGAGCAGGAGTTGGCGGCGGAGTTCGAGGCGTCCCGCAATACGGTGCGCGAGGCGCTCGCCCTGCTCAAGGACGAGGGGCTGATCGACCGCGCGCCGAAGGTCGGCACCCGGGTGGCCACCCGCAAATACGATCACGGCCTCGACGCGCTGCTCGGCCTGCAGGAGACGTTCAAGGACCACGGCACCGTGCGCAACGAGGTGCGGGTCGCCATGCACGTCACCGCACCGGCCGCCGTCGCGCGCCGCCTGCACCTCGCGCCGGGCGAGCGCGTGGTCTACCTCGAGCGGCTGCGCTACCTCGCCGACATCCCGCTGAGCCTCGACCTCACCTACCTGGTGCCCGATATCGGCACCGAACTGCTCGGCCACGACCTCGAGCACACCGACATCTTCGTGCTGCTCGAACAGATCAGCGGTCACTCGCTCGGGCACGCCGATCTCGCGCTCGAGGCGGTGCCCGCCGACCCGCACACCGCCTCCACCCTCGACATCCCCGGCGGCGCACCGCTGTTGATGCTCGAGCGGCTGACCCACCTCGACGACGGCCGCCCGGTCGACCTCGAGTACATCCGCCTGCGCGGCGACCGAATCACCATGCGCGGCAGCCTGACCCGCAGCACCCCCGAATGGAAGGTCCTCTAGATGGCGCTCGTGAACCAGCGCACCGATATTCCGGTGACCATCGACGAATCGCTGTGCATCCAGGGCTGCACGCTGTGCGTCGAGATCTGCCCGCTCGACTCGCTGGCGATCAACCCCGAGAACGGCAAGGCCTTCATGCACGTGGACGAGTGCTGGTACTGCGGCCCGTGCGCCGCTCGCTGTCCCACCGGCGCCGTCACCGTCAACATGCCCTACCTGCTCCGCTGATCTGGAAGTCCTGATGAAAGTACGCCTCGTCCCCGTCCTGCTCGCGGCCGCGCTCACCCTCGCGGGCTGCTCCCTGGAGAGTTCGAACGACACCCCGGCGGGCACCGTCAAGGTAGTCGTCGGTTACCAGTCCAAGACCATCAACACCGTCACCGCGGGCACCCTGCTCAAGGCGCAGGGCTACCTGGAGCAGCGACTACGGCAGATCACCGAGCGAGGCGGGGCCAAGTATCAGGTCGAGTGGCAGGACTACGACACCGGCGCGCCGATCACCGCGCAGATGGTCGCGGAGAAGATCGATATCGGCTCGATGGGCGATTATCCGTTGCTGATCAACGGGTCTCGGACGCAGGCGAAGGAGCGTTCCGCGACCGCGCTCGTCTCGGTGACCGGGTACAACCCCAGAGGCGCGCTCAATATGGTTGTCGTGTCGCCGGATTCGACGGCGACGAGCATCAACGATCTGGCCGGACAGAAGGTCTCGGCCAGCGTGGGCTCGGCGGGGCACGGCACGCTCGTGCAGGCGCTCACCCGCGCCGGTATCGACGCGGGCAAGGGCGTGGAGGTGCTCAACCAGCAGCCGCAGATCGGCGCGACGGCGCTGGAATCGCATCAGGTGCAGGCACTCTCGCAGTTCGTCGCCTGGCCGGGACTGCTGGTGTTCCAGAACAAGGCCAAGCTGCTCTACGACGGCGCGGAGCTCGGCGTGCCCACCTTCCACGGCGTGGTCGCCCGCCGGGCGTACACGGCCGAGCACCCGGAGGTGCTCCAGGCGTTTCTCGCCGCGCAGCTCGACGCGACCACGTTCCAGCGCGACAAGCCGTTCGAGGCCGCGAAGATCGTGGCCGACGGCTCCGGCCTGCCGCAGGAGGTCGTCTACCTCTACAACGGGCCGGGCGGCACGTCTTTCGACACCACGCTCAAGCCGAGCCTGGTCGACGCGCTGAAAGGCGATGTGCGGTATCTGAAGTCCATCGGCGACTTCGCCGACCTCGACATCGACCGCTTCGTCGACGGCGCGCCGCTGCGGAAGGCGTTCGCCGAGAACGGGATCGGCGACTACGACCGGGCGGTGGCGTCCACGGTCAACCCGAGCCCGGTCGGCGGCACCGACCCGATCTGCGGCCGGGCGATCGCCGATTCGGCACAGGCCGGCGAGGTCTGGATCGACGGAGCCGACCGGCCGCAGCCCGCCGCCGACGCCGGATGCCTGCTCCGCGCGGCGCAGGCCGCCAAGGCGCAGGGCAAACTGGTGCGCGCGGCCTACATCCCCGACGCCGAGCTGGGCACGCGGTGGTTCGCCGACAAGGCGAGCTGGGTGCGCGACGGCGACGCGTTCCTGCCGTTCACGACACCCGCGGCGGCGCAACGGTACCGGCAGGCGCACCCCGGCGCGGTCCAGGTGTCCTATGACCAAGCCGTCTCGGAAGTCCGCCCATGACGACGCCGACGACCACCCAGGCCAACGATGATCCGCGCATCACCTCGGATCCTGTTCTGGCACAGGAAGTACCCGTATCTGACGGGCCGCCGGTCACCGAGCCCCACCTAGCAGGCAAGCGACGCACGGGTTTTCCCGTGTGGCGGTCCCGCCTGATCCGGGTCGCCTCGGTCGCCGCGGCCGTGGGCCTCTGGCAACTGCTCACCGCCAACGACGTGCGCGCCGGGCTGCGCTTCGACACGCTGCCGACGGTCACCGAGATCATCGCCGAGTTCGGCGAGCACCTCGGCTCGCACCAGTACTACCTCGACATCGGCCAGTCGCTGATCCGGATCGTCACCGGCTTCGGGCTGGCCGCGGTGGTCGGCGTGCTGGCCGGAATCGGGCTCGGCAGGTCGCGGCTGCTCGCCGACGTCTTCGGCCCGCTCACCGAGCTGGCCCACCCGTCGCCCGACCACCGCCCCTCATCGAATCGCTCCGCGATGCCGGCTGCCCCATTCCGGCGATCGCGCTGGTGCCGGTGGCCATCCTGATGTTCCCCAGCGACGAGTCCGGCATGGTGTTCATCACCTTCACCGCGTCGGTGTTCCCCGTGCTGGTCAGCACCCGGCACGCGGTGCGGGCACTGCCGACGGTCTGGGAGGACGCGGTGCGCACGCTGGGCGCCTCGCGTGCGGGAGTGCTTGTGCGCGTGGTGTTTCCGGGGATCCTGCCGGGCGTGTTCAGCGGGCTCTCGGTCGGCATGGGCGTGGCCTGGATCTGTCTCATCTCGGCCGAGATGATCTCCGGGCGGCTCGGCGTCGGCTATCGCACCTGGCAGGCCTACACCATCGTCGACTACCCGGCCGTGTTCGTCGGCATGATCACCATCGGCATCCTCGGCTTCGGCACCTCGGGGATCGTCGAGCTGGCCGGCCGCCGGATCACCCGCTGGCTGCCGAGAGAGGTGTCCGAATGACCAGCACCGTAGCCCCCGAGACAACCGGAATGCGGTTGCGCCTGAACGGGGTCCGGATCTCCTACGGCGACCGGACCGTGGTCGACGGGCTCGAGCTCGACGTCTCCCCCGGCGAAATCCTGGTCCTGGTCGGCAAATCCGGCTGCGGCAAGTCCACGCTGCTGCGCGCTCTCGCCGGACTGCGCACGCCGCAGGCGGGTTCGGTGCTCGCCGACGGCGCGACCGTCACCGGGCCGTCGGCCGACCGCGCCCTGGTGTTCCAGGACGACGCGCTGCTGCCGTGGCGCACGGTCCGCCAGAACATCGAGCTGCCGCTGCGGCTGCGCGGGCTGCCGCGCGGCGAACGCAAGCGGCGCGCCGAACACTGGGTCGGCGAGATCGGCCTCGCCGGCTACGCCGACTTCCTGCCGCGCGATCTGTCCGGCGGCATGCGCCAGCGAGTTCAGTTGGCGCGCAGCCTCGCCGGCGCGCCCCGCGCGGTGCTGATGGACGAACCGTTCGGCGCGCTCGACACCCAGACCCGCGCGACCATGCAGCGTCTGCTGATCGACGCCTGGCGCGCGCACCCCACCACCATCGTCTTCGTCACCCACGATCTGGACGAGGCCCTGCTGCTCGGCGATCGCGTCGCCGTGCTCGCCGGTGGCGCGCTGCGGGCGGTCGTGGACGTGCCGAGCCCGCGTCAGGACGTCGACCGGCGCGCGGTGCGCGCCGAGATCTTGGAGAAGCTGTGAACATTCCGGAGCTGTCCGACCGCGTCCGCCTCGACTGCGACGTGCTCGTGATCGGCGGCGGCACCGCGGGCACCATGGCCGCGCTCACCGCCGCCGAGGCCGGCGCCGACGTGCTGCTGCTGGAGAAGGCGCATGTGCGGCACTCGGGGGCGCTGGCCATGGGCATGGACGGGGTGAACAACGCCGTGATCCCCGGCAAGGCCGAGCCCGAGGACTACGTCGCCGAGATCACCAGGGCCAATGACGGAATCGTCGACCAGCGCACCGTGTATCAGACCGCGACGCGCGGCTTCGCCATGGTGCAGCGGCTGGAACGCTACGGCGTGAAGTTCGAGAAGGACGAGTACGGCGAGTACGCGGTGCGCCGCGTGCACCGTTCGGGCTCCTACGTGCTGCCGATGCCGGAGGGCAAGGACGTCAAGAAGGCGCTGTATCGCGTGCTGCGGCAACGCAAGATGCGCGAGCGGATCCGAATCGAGAACCGGCTCATGCCGGTCCGGGTGCTCACCGACGGCGGCCGGGCGGTCGGCGCGGCCGCATTGCACACGCGCACAGGCGAATTCGTGGCGGTCGGCGCGAAGGCGGTGATCCTGGCGACCGGCCCGTGCGGCCGCCTCGGCCTGCCCGCCTCCGGGTATCTGTATGGCACCTACGAGAATCCGACCAACGCGGGCGACGGTTACTCGATGGCCTACCACGCGGGCGCGGAGCTCAGCGGCATCGAGTGCTTCCAGATCAACCCGCTCATCAAGGATTACAACGGCCCGGCCTGCGCCTACGTCGCGAATCCGTTCGGCGGCTACCAGGTCAACGCGCACGGTGAGCGGTTCGTCGACTCCGACTACTGGTCGGGCGCGATGATGGCGGAGGTCAAGCGGGAGATCGAGTCCGCGCGCGGGCCCATCTATCTCAAGGTCTCGCACCTGCCGGAGGAGACCCTCAGCACGCTCGAGGGCATCCTGCACACCACCGAGCGCCCGACCCGCGGCACCTTCCACGCGAACCGCGGACACGACTACCGCACCAACGACATCGAGATGCACATCTCCGAGATCGGTTTGTGCGGTGGGCATTCCGCGTCCGGCGTGTGGGTGGACGAGCACGCGCGGACCACGGTGCCCGGCCTCTACGCCGCGGGCGATCTGGCGTGTGTGCCGCACAACTACATGATCGGCGCGTTCGTCTTCGGCGATCTCGCGGGCGCGCACGCGGCGTCGACGCTGGCCGAGGTGGCGGCGCCGGACGCGCTGCCGGAGGATCAGCTGGCCGAGGCGCACGAGCTGATCTACCGGCCGCTGCGTCATCCGGAGGGTCCGCCGCAACCGCAGGTCGAGTACAAGCTGCGGCGGTTCGTCAATGACTATGTGGCGCCGCCGAAGACGGCCGCCAAGCTCTCGATCGCGGTGGAGACCTTCGAGCGGATGCGCGGGGAGATCGGCCAGATCGGCGCGCGGACACCGCACGAGCTGATGCGCGCGGTCGAGGTGTCGTTCATCCGCGACTGCGCCGAGATGGCGGCCCGTAGCTCGCTGACCCGCACCGAATCCCGCTGGGGCCTTTATCACGACCGCGCCGACCTGCCCGAGCGCGACGATGTCGCGTGGCGATACCACCTCAATCTGCGCAAGAACGCCGACGGCGCGATGGAGTTCCACAAGCGCCCGGTCGCGCCGTACCTCGTTCCCGTCCCCGGGCTCGACGATCTGACGTCGACCGACCCGACGATCGTTCCGGTGGACGAGCCCGCGCCGTTGAGCGGGCGCGCGCCGCGGCCCGCCGACGAGGCGCGCCCCGTGCGCGAAACCCGCACTCCCCCTTCGCCGCGACTGGTCGCGCTGCTCGCCCTCGACGCGCCGACGGTGCCCGAGTTGTCGAGCTACCTGATCGACGCGGACAGCGGTGTGCGGGTGGCGGCGCTCTCCGTGCTCACCGAGAACACTCCCGACGGGTTCGCGGCGGTGCTGGTCGGCGCGCTCGACGACGACGCGGCCGCGGTCCGCCGGGCGGCGGCGGCGAGCCTGCGGGAGCTGG
>NZ_BAGH01000181.1 GCF_000308715.1 Nocardia tenerifensis NBRC 101015 | reverse complement strand
GGCGCCGTGCGGCTCTGGCTAGCGCCGTGCGGATCCCGCTGGCACCGTGCGGGCCCCGCTGGCACCCTGCGGGCCCCGCTAGTGCCTTGCGAATTTGGTTAGCGCTGTGCGGGTTTGGTGATCAGTGGGAGATCTAGTGCGGTCAGGATGCCGGGGGGCGCAGCGACGACGGCGGGGACCGCGTTGACGATGCGCATGGCGGTGGCGAGCAGTGTGGCGTGGTTGTGGTCGCCGTTGGCGCTCGAGGTCACCAGATCCATGGCGTAGCTGGGCTCGCCGGTGATCTCGACGCGGTAGGATCCTTCGTGATGGGCCGGTTGGGGCCAGTCGGGGCACAGGTCCGGGTGCAGCCGGGTGACGTGCTCCAGCACCGTGACGGTAGTGTCGCCGACCATGCCGCGCACCTCGAAACGCAGTGCGGCGGCGGTGCCCTCGGCGATGTGACCGGTGGCGATGTCGAAGGAGTGGGTGGCCGGGATCCGCTGATAGGTCTCGGTGACCGAGTCGAGGGTGACGCCGATGCCCGCGGCGAGCTGGCGGACGGTACCGCCCCAGGCGAGCGACAGCACGCCGGGTTGGAGCAGCATCGGGATGTCGTCCAGGGGCTTGCCGAAACCCATGATGTCGAACATGACTTCACGGTTGTCGTAGCTGGCGTAGTCGACGATCTCCACGCAGCGGAGCTGGTCGATGCGCAGACACGTGCCCGCCAGCGCGAGCGGCAGCAGATCGTTGGCGAAGCCGGGGTCGATGCCGTTGACCCACAGCGACGAATTGCCCTGCGCCGCAGCTTCTTGCACCGGCTTCAGCAGATCGTCGGGCAGGACACCGTAGGGATACTGGAAGAACACCGGGGCGCACGCGACGACATTGATTCCGGCACTGAGGATCCGGCACAGGTCGCCGATGGCGTCCATGAGGCGGTTGTCGGTCATCGAACAGTAGACGACGCAATCGGGTTTCGCCGCGAGGAGGGCGTCGGCATCGATCGTCGCGGCGACGCCGACCGGATCGTCGAGCCCGGCAAGGGTTCCCGCGTCCACCCCGTCCTTCGTCGCACCCGACACCCATACCCCGGACAGCTCCAGGTCGGGGTTGGCGATGATGCCGGCCAGGGCGTGCCTGCCGACATTGCCTGTGCCCCACTGCACTACGCGATAAGTCATGTCACAGATCCGGAATCGGGATGTCGAGGTTGGGAGTGATCAGGCCGCCGTCCGGCTCGAGTACTTTGCCCGTGACGTATTTGCCTGCGGGAGAGACGAGGTAGAGGGCGGCCGCGGCGATGTCCTCGGGCTCACCGATGCGGTGCAGAGGCGTCTTGGTCTCCAACTGGGTGCGCATCGCGTCGTTGCTCGCGACGATCTCCAGGGCCGAGGTGAGGATGGAGCCGGGGGCGATGGCGTTCACCCGGATGCGCGGATTCAGGTCCAGCGCGGCCAGTTTCGTGTAGTGCGCCAGGGCTGCCTTGGCGGTGCCGTAGGCCGCGAACGCCCGGCCCGGCAGCCGGCCCATGGTCGAGGTGATGTTGAGAATGGAGCCGCCGCCTGCTGTTTCGAGGATGTGCGGCACCGCGGCGCGAATCAGGGCGTGCGCGTTGGTCACGTTGAAGTTGAACGCATCGACGAGCGCCTGCGGGGTGGTGTCGAGCAGCGGGCACGGCATCGCCCCGCCGACATTGTTCACCACGATGTCCAGCCGCCCGAACCGCTCGACCGCCGTCGCGGCCAGTGCCGCCGTGGCGTCGAGGTCGCTCAGGTCCGCGGACACCACGTGGGCCTGGCGGCCTACCGCTGCGACTCGCTCTGCGACCTCGTCCAGTTGGCTCTTCGTGCGGGCCGCGATGACGACGTCCGCGCCCGCCTCCGCGAAGGCCACCGCGATGGCCGCCCCCAGGCCGCGCCCCGCGCCCGTCACGACGGCGACCTGCCCGTCTATGCGGAACCGATCCAGAATCATTCGCGCTCCATCCCTCTCGCACGCGCGGTGTCGAATATTCGTCACCTCTTGTACTAATATTCGACACATACTAGGTCGCCCGCTCGAGCAGAAACAAGGGGTCACGCCATGCCGGATCGATCAGCGTCCCCGCCGACGCGCCGGGTCGTCGACATCGTCTCGCTGCTGGCGACCTCGACCGAGCCGATAAGCGTCGCGGGGATCGCCGAACGCTTGGATATCGCGCGCGCCACGGCGACCGCGATCCTGACCGAACTCACCACTGCGGGCTGGGTCGGCCGAGATCCGCAGCGCGGCTACCTGATCGGCCCCGCCCTCGCCGGACTGCCCGGCGCCGCACTCCCCCACGACGTCGGCGCGGTCCTCGCGGCGCTGGCCGCGCGGACAGGATCGGGGGCGACGTTCAGCCGCATCGAACCCGACCATCTCACCGTCGTCGACGTCCGGCACGGCATCGACCGCGTCGTCCCGGGAATCCCTGTCGGACACCGCATTCCGCTTCAATTTCCGGCCGGGGCGAGCGTGATGCCGTGGCGTTCGGCCGGCGAGCAGAACGCCTGGACCGCGACCGCCGCCGGCGCGGACCGCCGCACCGCGAGCACCCTGCTCGCCCTCGTCCGCGACCGCGGGGTGGCGGTGTTCCGGCCGCGCGCCGACGACGCGGGCATGGTCGACCTGCTGGCCGATCTGCTCGGCGCCGTGGGATCCGAACTGCTGCAACCACATCTGCGCACCCGCGCACTGCGGCAGCTCGCCGCGCTCACCTCACGGCCATTCAGCAGAGACGAACTGGACTCCGACGACGCGCTGCCGTTGAGTTACCTCGCGGCACCGGTGTTCGACGCGTCGGGCGCCGCCGCCTACGAGGTCCAGCTGGGGCCGTTGCGCGCGGAGGCGTCCAAAGCTGAACGCGATGAGTACATTTCGGCGACCTTGGACGCGGCCCGTCAGCTCACGGCGGCACTCTCTCGAGCGACACACCGCTGAACGCGGCAGCGCTATCAGACTGTGACGTCGATCGGTTTTCCGAGGGTCCGCCGCTGGGGACGATCCATGACCGACCCGGTACCTCCCGAAGACCCCGCACCTGCTGGCCGCCATGGTCACCGCCGCGATCCCATGCTTCACTGCGATGCCTGCTCCACCGCGATCGCATCTCCGCGCCGGTAGATCCGGCACCTCCCGCCCCGCCGATCCTCCCGTGCACGAGACCGATACCGAGGAGAGTGACAGGGCAGCGCCTCCACCCCGGCGAACATGTCGGCACAGTCGTCGGCCTCGGAATACACCGTGGACAGCGAGCAGTTCCCGACGACCACGGAGGTGACGCCGAGCCCCGGATTGCCGAGCACGCCGGCGTCGTAGCGGGTGTGCACATCGAGCAAACCCGCGAGAGGAGGAGTCCAATGCCGCACCAATTCGCCGAGCCCCAGGCTGCCGAGCACCCGGCGTCAGTAC
>NZ_BAGH01000182.1 GCF_000308715.1 Nocardia tenerifensis NBRC 101015 | reverse complement strand
GACGCGGGCGCTGAGCGCGTCGGCGTCGCGGGCGGGCACGATGAGCGAGGGGTCCAGGTCGCGGACCGAGTCCGGCCAGTCCGCCGCAGTCGGTGACGACGGGGCGCGGCCCGCGGCGAGCGATTCGAGCGCGATCGAGGCCGAATCCTTCGAGGGCGGTGGTGGGTACGACGGTGAGCTCGGCCTGTTCGTAGAGTTCGGTGAGGCGCTGATCGTCGACGTGCCCGGCGAACTCGACGGTGTCGCCGAGCGGGGCCGCGGCGGAGCGCAATTCGGCCTCGGCGGTGCCCGTTCCGACGATCACCAGGCGCGCCGTCGGATGGTCGGCGAGCACGCCGGGCCACGCGCGCAAGAGGGTGTCGATCCCCATTCGGCGTTCGAGCCGGCGAACACACAGCACCGTCCGGTTTTCCGTGTCCGGCCGAATCGGAGTGGCGGAAAAGCGATTCAGATCTACGCCCGGCGGAATAACCGCGATGCGCGCCGAGGAAACCCGGTAGTCGGTATGTAGTACGTCGCGAAAGTGATTGGACAGCACCACGAATCGGTCCGCGCCCGCATAGCGTAGGCGTTCGATCAGATATTTCGCCCGCACGGCCGCCGCGCGCTGCCCGGTGAGCCTGCTCTCGGCGGCCCACGGGCCGTGGAAATGGACGACCAGCGGCAACCGCCCGCGCCGGCCGACGGCGGCCGGACCGTAGAGGCAGAAGTGCCGATCGAGCACGGTGCCGGGGTGCAGCCGGGCGCGGTCGAGGAACGCGATACGCGCCCGGCGCAGCGTGGAACCGCCTGTACCGCCCCATGTTCGGGCCCCCGGGACGGTGGGGGAACCGAGGCCGAAGGCGGCCGCGGAGACCTCGGCGCCCGGCTGTCGCGCGAGCGCCTGGAACAGATCGGTGAAGTACCGATTGAGCCCGCCGGGCGCGGACGCGAACCACTCGGATCCCGTCATATGCACCCGGACAGTCTCGGAACTACCCGTCACCCATGCCCCCTACTGGCGGTGATGGTGGACGAGCTGCATTCGGTGAACTCGCCTTTCCCGCAAAAGTCTAGGGGACTCCGGCGTATCTGGCGGGCAGACCGCGAGCAATCCCCGAATCAACCCAGATCGAACATATTCGGCTGCCCCGCATCGAACCGCGCGGCGTCCATTCGGCGCAGCGGTTCGAAGGCGGGAATCGACTCGCGGGTGTAGAGGGTGGCGCGCGCGGCGGCCGAGCCCGCGGCGTCGAGCAAGGCGTTGACGGCGGTGCGGCCCGCCTCATTGGCGCCCTCCATGGTGGCCAGGTCGAAGTTGGTCCGCACGTAGTCGGCGGCGAGGAAGAGGTTGGGGATCTTCGTGTGCGCGGTGGGCCGCGCGGCCCACGAGCCGATCGTGTTGATCAGCAACGGTTCATCGCTCTGGTTCTGCCCGTCCTGCCAGCTGATGCCCGGGTCGAGCAGCCAGTCGCGCACGATGCCGTCCTTCAGCTGGACCTTGCCGTCGTCGTTGAGCGCGGCGGCGAGCTGCGCCCAGGTCTCCTGATAGATCTCCTCGCGGGTGCAGTATTTGGCGGGCTTGCCGAACAGGATGCCCGGGGTGTCCCAGTCCGAGATGTCGATGGTCAGCCCGTCGTGGACGGTGCCGTCGCCGTACTTCGCGGCGTAGTCGACGTCCCAGAACGCGCGCTGCGAGTACGAGGTGAGCCGCCACGGCGCGTCGAGGTAGATGTTGTATCCCGCACCGAGTTCCAGTTTCTCGGTGACGAACATCTGCATGCCGCTCATCCAGTCGACGGTGAGCTCGTCCATGCGGCCGAGATCCGGGTCCAGCGCGCGGATCTCGGGCGACCAGAGCCGGCGCGCGCGATCGGTCGGCACCGCGCAGACGTACCAGTCGGCTCGGTACGGCTCGATCGTGCCGTCCGGCTTGCGAATTCGCGCCGCGTCGATCCGATCGCCGGCCGTCTGGAAGCCGTCGAGCGCGTGACCCGGCCGGAACCGCACGCCCATGTCGCGCAGCAGCGTCAGCCAGGGGTCGAGCCAGGCCTCGTTGGTCGGGCCGTTGAGCACCTCGTAAACCTTGGGGCCGCCGGTGAGTTCGGCGAGCAGCGCCAGGAAGAAGCCCTCCATCATGTTGCCCATGGTCCGGGTGCTCGCGACGTACTCCTTCGCGGCCACCAGGGCGCGCGTCAAACCCGTTGCCGCGAGGGCCTGGAACTGCGCCGACCGGCTGCCCGCGCCGACGAAGTCCCACCAGCTGACGTGCTCCCACTGCCCGAATCTGCGCTCCTCGCTGGAGGTCAGGTAGGTGACGACGCGTCCCGCCATGTGGATGGCCTCGGGCAGCGGAATGAGGTTGTTCTTCACGAACCCCTCGATCAGGATGCGCTGCAACCCTTCCGGGGTCAGCGCCTGCTTCGGGTCGAAGTAGAACCCGAACATGAGCGGGAAGCCGTCGGGCAGATTGCCGGCGCGCGGATAGCGCGGGTCGTTGACCGAGAACGGAATCAGATTGTCGTGCACCGTCTTCCGGGTGCCCGGCAGCGGTATGCGGCGCATGGTGTCGTGCACGTGGTGATAGAACGAGGTGAAGCCGCGGGCGCCGTGTTCGCCGGGCAGCGGGGCGCGGCCGTCGGCGCCGGTGCCCGGCAGCGGGATCGTGCGCGATTTGCCGCCCAGCTCCTTGCGATCGAAGACTGTCACCGCGAAGCCGCGCTCGGCGAGCTCGTGGGCCGCGGTGAGGCCGCCGATGCCGGCGCCGAGCACCGCGACGGTGTTGCGGGGCGGGCCATTTCGCCTGCGTGTGACCTGTGCCGCGGCCGGTGTCGCGGTCGCGGCCAAGCCGGCGACGCCGGCCAGACCCGCCGCGCCACGCAGCACCGATCGCCTGCTGACCGCGCTGTCCCGATATTGAGCTGTCACGTGCCCGACCCCGTTCACAATCTGACTATCCTGATAGTCATATTTAGCAGACGGCCGCGCACGATGGGGGACAATGCTGAGATGACGAACGGGGATGAGAAGCAGCGACGACCCGTGCGGCGCTACGGCGGGGTGGGCGCGGCCGATCGGGTCGCGGCGCGGCGCGGCAAGCTGCTCGACGCCGGGCTCGAGCTGTTCGGCACCCGGGGGTACCCGGCGACCGGCGTCAAGGACCTGTGCCGCGCGGCGGGACTGACCGACCGGTACTTCTACGAATCCTTCGGCGGCACAAAGGAACTGTTCGCCGCCGTGTTCGACGGCGTCATCGACGAGCTGTTCGCGGCGGTGGTCGTCGCGGTGGACGCGGCCCCGGCCGAGGGCGCCCGCAAGCTGCGCGCCGGCATCGGCACGTACCTCACGGCGCTGGCCGAGGACCCGCGCAAGCTCCGGATCGTCTTCGTCGAACCCACCGGGGCGGGCGCGGAACATCGCATGCGCGAGGCACTGTGGCGCTTCGCCCAGTTGGTCGCCGCCACCGCCACCGACGCGCGGCCCGAAGCCAGGCCGCCCGCCGAACTGGTCGACATCTACGCACTGTCGGTCGTCGGCATGCTCGAGCGGGTGCTCGTCGAGAAACAGGGCGGGCGGGTGACCGTACCCATGGACGAACTCGTGGACTATTGCACGGCATTCGCCGGTGCGTCGCTCGGCGCGCTCTACACCGGGCGGATAATCAAACAATCCGGTCGGCACGAAGTACGTTCGCGCGCGACGGACTGAGTTGCTCGGAGCTGTCGGGTAACTCGTCGTCCGGTAGCCGCGATGCATAGCGTGGGGTAGATTTCACAACGAGTTCGTGCTCGGCACGGACCGACCCGCGGGGGACTGGCGGGAGGACGAGGAACAGTGGGGACCGTAGGTTCCGAGGCCGAGCGCGCCGCTATCGCCGAGGGCGATATCCGGGTGCTCGTGGAGAACGGCGAATACTGGCTGCGCAACCGCGGCGATATCGCGATGATGGCCGTCACGGTCGAGCGGCTGCGCGCCCGCTGGCCGAGGGCCAGGATCGGGGTGCTCACACACCAACCCGGCATCCTGCGGGCGCTGCTACCCGAGGCGGAGCCGCTGTGCGGACCCGAGTGGAGCTGGAGCCGCGACGGCTGGCCCGCACGCCTGACCCGTTCGGCCGGAACGAGATTGGTCGGTCCGGCCGCGCTGCGCTGGCGGGCGGCGACCGACGGGCCCAAGGACCGGCTGCGGGCGCTGCGCTCGGCGGCCCGGCGACGCGGGGCCGGACCGGGCATCACCGAGCACGTCGCGACGCCGGAGCAGACCGAGTTCCCGATCGAGATCCCGGCCGCCGTCGAGCAGGCCTCGCTGGTGCTCGCGCTCGGCGGCGGCTACATGACCGATGTCGACCGGTACCAGGCGCACCGCACGCTGAATCTGCTCGAACACGCTCGCGCACGCGGCATTCCGACGGCCATGGTCGGCCAGGGGCTCGGCCCGCTGCGCGACCCGGCGCTGGTCCGCCGCGCGGCGCAGGTGCTGCCCGACGTCGACTTCCTCGCGCTGCGCGAAGGCCGCCGCGGCCCGGAACTGTTGTCGCGGTTCGGCGTCGCGCCGGAGCGGGTGCTCGTCACCGGCGACGACGCGGTCGAGTTCGCCTATCGCCTGCGGCAGGCCAAGATCGGGGCGGACATCGGGCTGTGCCTGCGGGTGGCGGACTACTCGCGGGTCAGCGCGTCCGCGCAGGCGACGCTCGGCCGGGTGGTCCGCGCGTGCGCGGCACGGCTCGACGCGGGCGTGGTACCGCTCATCATCTCCGAATACGCCTCGGAGGACCGGCTTTCCACGCTGCCCCTGCTGGCGGGCGCGCCGAGCGCGCGGCCCGCGGTCGGCCGGGGCGGCACGCCACAGGACGTCGCCCGTCAGGTGTCGGGCTGCCGGGTGCTGGTCACCAGCGCCTACCATCTCGCGGTGTTCGCGCTGTCCCAAGGGATTCCGGCGGTCGGCATCACCGCGTCGGAGTACTACGACGACAAGTTCCACGGGCTGCGGCAGATGTTCGGCACCGGCCTGCGGATCGTGCACCTCGACGACCCCGCGCTGGACGAGACGCTCACCGAGGCCGTGCGCGCGTGCTGGGACGAGGCGCCCGAGATCCGCGACGGGTTGCAGCAGAAGGCCGTCGAACAGATCGAGGCCAGCCGGGCCGGACTCGAACGGGTCTTCCGCCTGGTGGAGAGCGGTCCGGTGCGGCCGGGCCATCATCGAGGGGGATAGACCATGACGCGACTGTCGGTTTGCGTTCCCGCCTACAACTCGGGGCGCACGCTGGACACCACGCTGCGCTCCGTGCTCGACCAGGACGTGGATTTCGAACTGGTGGTGCTCGACAACGCGAGCACCGACGAGACGGGCGCCATCGCGCACTCGTTCGACGACCCGCGAATCCGGGTGCTACGCAACGACACTGTGCTACCGATCGGCGACAACTGGAACAAGGTGATCGCCGCGTCGACCGGCGAGCTGCTGAAGGTGGTCTGCGCCGACGACGTGCTTCGTCCCGGCGCGCTGGCCGCGCAGCTCGCGGTGATGGCCGAGGATCCCTCGATCACCATCTCGTCGAGCCGATTCGAGGTCATCGACGAGGACGGCGCGGTGCTCGAGACCGGGCTCGGCCTGGCCGGGCTGCTGGGCAGGCAGAGCGCGCGGGCGCTGGCGCGGATCATCGTGCGGCGCGGGCCCGCGGATTTCGGCCCGACCGCCGCGGCGATGTTCTACCGCAAGCACTTCGACGAGGTCGGCGGGTTGCGCGGGGACCTGGTGTTCCCGATGGACGTGGACCTGTTCGCCAGGGTCTCGTCGTTCGGCGTGTTCTTCGGGATGACCGAAATCCTTGCCGCATGGCGTAATTCGTCGTTCAACCTGTGCAGCCGCACGTCGACCATGAGCAAGCTGACCGACATGTACCGCTTCCACCACCGCATCAAGGACGACTACCCGCACCTGGTGAGCCGCGGCGACGTGCTGGCCGGCGACACCAGGCTGGCGCGGGCGGCGCTGTACCGCCTGCGGGTTCGCACGGTGGCGACCGTGCGGCAGCGGCCCGATCTACTGGTCTGACACCCTGCTACGCGGAAGCCGCCCCCGGAACTCCGGGGGCGGCTTCGCGTTTCGCCGGCGACTGGGGAACGACCTCAGATGGCCCAGAGCCGCCCATAGGTGTACACGGTGTCGCCGCTGCCGCTGGCCACCTTGACGAACGGCCGGATCGTGGTCTGCCCGACCACCCCCGTGACGGTGCCGTGGAACCCGGACATCCGGATGAAGCCCGAGGTCCCGGAGATGTCACCGCCCGCGCACTCGACCGTCTGGATACCGGGCCCGAGGCCGACCTCGAGCTCGATGCCCGCCCGCGGAATCAGCCCGTCGAGCTTGAGCAGCACGCCGCTGTCGCCGCCGAGATCGGCCCCGAGCCCCGGCGTCGAGTACCCGAACTTCAACCGCCCGCTGAGCGTCGCCGGATAACCGACCTGATAGCCGATGGTGATGTGCCCGCGCCAGTCGTCGGCGTTCGGGCCGGTGACCTTGAACGAGGCCTCACCGTTGTGAAACCACTCTCGGGTGAACGGATTTCCGTCCAGCGGCGGCACGAAGTCGATTCTCGTGTCGGACTGGACCGCCTCGATCGACCGATCCTTCTGATCGACGATCTGGCTACTGCTGTCGACGACCGCTCCCGCGGCGCCCATTCCGAAGGCCAGTCCCGACGCCACGATGGTGGCGACGGCGAACAGACGGACGCTTCGGCCGCATTGCTGCGATTTTTCCCTCATCAGGTTGTCCCCTCTGCACACACACCTGTCGAGCGTGGTCATTCGCTCGACGCCCGCTCCCCGCACACGGGAGCGAAGAACTCATCGAATCATCCGGGGCGATCAGGTGCTCGGTAAACGAAAATCATGACAAAACAAGCACATAACGCAATGGGCAGCGGCCGCGCCAGGGGGACAGCGGATTCGAGGCACCTCACCCTCCCTTGACGGTCGAGTCGGCCGGGTCGTCGACGATCCAGCAGCCGTCGAGCTCCGGATAGCGCGCGCGGACCTCGGGCAGCAGGTCGGGCAGCGTCAGCAGGACCAGATCCGGCCGGGCCGCGACGAGTTCGGCGGGCGCGATGATCGGCACGTCCGTGCCCGGCATCCGGCGGCCCTGCTTGGCCTGCGACGCGTCGGCGACCGCGGCGATCAATCCGCGATCGACGCCCGCCAGGCTGAACAGCGCTACCGCGCGCGAGGCCGCGCCGTAGGCGAAGACCCGATCGCCCTGCGCCGCATGCCGATCCAGCCAGCGGCGCAGGGCGCCGGCATGTCCGTCGGCCGACCGTTGCAGGCCGCGCACCGCGTGCGGCTCGGTGTATTCGGCCTCCCGGGCGAGGATCTTGCGGGCCGCCGCGTCCGGTCGATGCCTGCCGTGCCGCGCGGCGACGAGCACCGTCCCGCCGTACAGGTCGAAATGCCATGCGGTGGTGATGCTCAGGCCGGCGGAGGCCAGCAACCGGCCGAGCGCGGACATCGAGTAGTAGGCGAAGTGGCCGTGCCGCAACGCGTTCCACTGACCCGCCGCGACGATCGTGGCCAGCGAGTGGAACTGGATGAGCAGCAGGCCGTCCGGTGCGGTGGCCGCCGCCCGCTCGGCGAAGGCCGCGCGCTGATCGGGCTCGTGCATGAGGCCGAAGCAGTCGAGCACCACGTCGGCGACGCCGTCGGTGACGGTGTAGCCACGCCCGGTGAGCAGCGGCAGCCAGGTGCCGCCGTGCGGGCTGCCGAACTCGCGCACCGTCTTACCGTGCAGCAGACCGGCTTTCGCCACGCGGGCGACCGCGTCGGCCGCCTGCTCGCGCAGCGCGGCGGGCTCGATCCCGCGCGGCTCCTCGGCGGGGGTGTCGTCCTCGGCCAGCTGGGCGAGGCCGCAGTACCCGCACAGGTCCATGCGCAGCGGGTGCGCGGTCTCGGCGAGGCCGACCGGCGCGGCGGCCGGTGGGAAGAAGTCGGCGGCCGGAACCAGCCCGAGATCGAGCACCGGGCCGAGATGGCCACTGCGGCAACCCCGGCAGACACGCGCGCCGGCAGCGGCGATCACGGCGCGCCCCCGCCGATGTGGACCGGCGACGAGGCCGCGCGTGGCACCATGGCCTGGTGCGCATCGAGGAGACCGAACTCGCCGACGTTCTCGTGCTCGTGCCGGAGCCCTTCCGCGACGAACGCGGTTTCTTCACAAGGACTTTCGACGCCGCGGAGTTCGACGCCCACCTGGGCGCGCCGGGCGCGTCCGCCGCGTTCGGTCAGGACTCGCAGTCCCGCTCGGCGGGCGGCGTGATCCGTGGCATGCACGGCCGCTCCGGGCGCGGCGAGGCGAAACTGGTCCGGTGTGCGCGCGGCGCGGTGCACGACGTGCTGGTCGACCTGCGCCGCGGCTCGCCGACCTTCGGTAAGCAGCAGGCGTTCCGGCTCGACGACGAAACCTTCCGGCACCTCTACGTGCCGCCCGGGTTCCTGCACGGCTTCCAGGCGCTCACCGACCTCGCCGACGTCTGCTATCGCATCGACCGCCCGCACGACCCCGCCGAGGACCTCGGCGTCGCCTACGACGACCCGGACCTCGCCATCGCCTGGCCGCGCCCGGTCACCGTCGTGTCGGCGCGCGACGCCGCCGCGGGCAGCTGGCGGCGACTGCTCGCGACGCTGTGACGGCGGCCTGCGCCTAACTGGCCGGCACACGGGCGGAGCCGGGCTGGACCCGGCGCATCGACTCGTCGAGCACCCCGGTGTCGCGCAGCCGTTCCAGATGCGGCAACCGGGTGAAGCGCTGGAAGAAGTCGTCGTAGGTGAGGCCACGCGCGGTGTACTCCTGGAACAGCTCGTCCGCGCCCGCCTGCACGGTCCACAGCGCGCGAAAACCGAAGGCGGCGCGGGCAGCCGAGAAATCGACCCGATAGGAGCGCGGGTCGGCGCCGCTCTCGCCGGTGATGTTCAACCGGGAGCCCGGCACCGCCGCTACCACCGCGCGGGCGATGTCGGCGACGGTCAGGTTGTTGGCCTCGGTGCCGATATTGAAGGCGCGGCAGTGAATCGCCGCCGGCGGCGCGGTCAGGCAGTTGGCGAACGCCCACGCGATATCGCGGGCGTGCACCAGCGGCCGCCACGGCGTCCCGTCGGAGAGCACCTTCACCTCGCCGGTCAGCGTCGCGTACCCGACGAGATTGTTCAGCACGATATCGGCGCGCAGCCGCGGCGAGAACCCGAAAGCCGTTGCGTTGCGCAGGAATACGGGGGAGAAGCCGGAGTCGGCGAGCACCGCGACATCGTCCTCGACGCGCACCTTGCTCTCCGCGTACGGGGTGATCGGCCGCAGCGGCGCGTCCTCGGTGACCAGATCCGCGCCCGCGGCGCCGTAGACCGAGCAGGTCGAGGCGTACAGAAAACGCCGCACCCCGGCCTCTTTCGCGAGCCGGGCCAGCCGGACCGACGCGTGATGGTTGATGTCGTAGGTGATCTCGGGCGCCAGCGCGCCGAGCGGGTCGTTGGACAGGGCGGCGAGATGGATGACCGCGTCGAAGCCGCGCAGGTGCTCCACGGTCACGTCGCGCAGGTCCATGGCCAGGCCGGGCGGGTCGCCGGGCAGGTCGCCGAGCACGCAGTCGGCGAAGAAGCCGGCGTCGAGGCCGACCACCTCGTGCGCGTTGGCCCGCAGGATCGGCACCATGACGGTGCCTAGATAGCCCTGGTGGCCGGTGAGCAGTACCCGCATGGCTAGGAACCTCCGAAATCGATGACGCCCTTGTCGAGTACGAACGCCTCGGCGTGCCCGGTGTGGCACTGCACGCCGCGCAGCCGGGTCAGGGCGGTGAAGGCCTGCTCGTCGAACCAGTCGCGATGGGCCTGGGACGGATAGTGTTTCAGCAGCAGCCGCGACTTCTCCTGGGCCAGTTCCGCACTGAGCCGGTGATACAGGCTCGGGGCGGGAGTGTCGCTCTCCCACTTGAGAATCTCGTAGCCGAGCACCATGTGGTCACGGAACTCGGTGGGGGTCAGCTCGGCGAGCAGCCGGTGATCCTGATGGGCGTCGCCGCGCTGTGGCGCGAAGACGAGGCCGGGATCCACGCGGGCGCGAAAGGCGCTGAGCTCGTTCTTGATTCGGTCCCAGTGCGCGGGCGCCCGCCCGTCGGGTATGTCGAGCACGGTCAAATCGACCTCGGCGCCGGGGCAGAACGCGTCCAGCGCGAGGGTCTCCTCGTCCGCGCGCGCGGTGCCGCCGCCGGACAGCACGAGGGCGCGCACCCGCAGGCCGGGGCGCGCGCGAGCAAGGGTCAGCAGGGTGGCGCCCATGCCGATGGCGATGTCGTCGCAGTGCGCGCCGAGCACGGCGATCTCGTGGACCGCCCCGACATTCAGCCGGATCACGCGTTCTCCCAGACCATCCACGGGCGCGCGCCGGACTGGTAGCCCGCGTCGAGCTCGGCCCGTTCCTTGAAGGTGTCGGCCGGCTTCCAGAAGCCGAGATGCTGATAGCCGAGCAGCCGGCCCTGACCCGCCAGGGCGCCGCAGGCGTCGGCGACGAGATCGCCGCCGGGCGGCAGCAGATCGAAGATCTCCTGGCTGAGCACGAAGTAACCGCCATTCTCCCACAGCGGCATTCGCGACACCGGCATGATCTCCTTGACCTCGCCGGTGGGCTTCATGTCCACGCAGTGGAACGAGGACTGCGGCGGCACGACCATCATCGAGGCCGCGGCGCCGGACTCGGTGAACCGCGCGATCATCTCGTCCAGCGGTGCGTCGGTGAGCACGTCGGCGTAGTTGGCCAGGAACGGCTCGTCGCCCGCGACATGCTCGCGCACCCGGCGCAGCCGTTCGCCGATGGGCGACTCCAGGCCGGTGTCGACGAAGGTGATCTGCCAGTCGCTGATGTCGGAGCTCAGCATCTCCACCCGGCCGTCGCGGATGACGAAGTCGTTGGACACCGACTCCTCGTAGGTCAAGAAGAAGTTCTTGATGTGCAGGCCGCCGTAGCCGAGGCACAGGATGAACTCCTTGTGGCCGTAGTGCGCGTAGTAGCGCATGACGTGCCACAGCAGCGGCCGCGGGCCGACCAGCTGCATGGGTTTCGGGATCATGTCGTCGGAGCCGTCGCGCATCCGCATGCCGTAGCCACCGCAGAACAGCACAACTTTCATCGTGCTCCCCTCCCTGTCATTTCCGTATGTCGAGCGATGTTCACGTCGTTGTGACTGGTGAGGTCGGCACTGTGCAGTACCGGGAGCGGGTAGACCAATTGGCCTCCCCACGAAGCGATGTGGCGCAGCTGCTCGGTGATCTCGGCCTCGAGATTCCACGGCAGCACGAGCACGACGTCGGGCCGATCCTGCTCGATCCGTTCGGGCGGGTGGATCGGGATCCGGGTGCCGGGCGTGAAACGCCCATGCTTGTACGGGTTTCGGTCGACGGTGTACTCGAGCAGGTCGGTCCGGATGCCGCAGTAGTTCAGCAGGGTGTTGCCCTTGCCCGGCGCGCCGTAGCCGACCACGCGCTTGCCCGCGGCGCGCTGGTCGAGCAGGAACCGCAGCAGGTCCTGCCGGACGGCCTCGGTGCGCGGGCGCAGCTCGGCGTAGCCCTCGGCCTCGTGCAGCCCCGCATCCTGTTCCAGCCGAAGCACTTCGCGCACGCGCTCGCCCGGCACGGCGCCGAGCTCGGCGGGCCTGGCCCACAGGCGGATCGAGCCGCCGTGGGTCTCCAGCAGCTCGACGTCGACCACCGCGAGGTTCGCCGTCGCCAGCGCGCGCTGCGCGGAGTGCACGGTGTAGTACTGGAAGTGCTCGTGGTAGATCGTGTCGAACTGCCCGAGCCGCAACAGGTTCAGCGCGTGGTGCACCTCGAGGGAGAGCCAGCCGTCGTCGGCCATCAGCGCCCGCAGCGATCTGGTGAACCCGCGCAGATCCGGCACGTGTGCGTAGACGTTGTTGGCCACCACCAGGTTCGCGGGCCGGTGCACGGCCCGGATCCGCGCGGCGGACTCCTCGTCGAGGAAGGCGGTCTCGGTCGGCACGCCCGCGGCGCGCGCGGCGTCGCCGACGTTCACCGACGGTTCGACGCCGAGGCAGGGGATGCCCGCCGCGACGGCGTGCCGGAGCAGGTACCCGTCGTTGCTCGCCACCTCCACGACGAACGAGTCGGCGTCCAGGGCGAGTCGCTCGATCGCCTGCGCCACAAAGGTTTCCGCGTGCCGTACCCAGCTGTCGGAATACGACGAGAAGTACGCGTACTCGGTGAACGTTTCCTCCGGCGTGATCAACGCCGGAATCTGTAACAGCAGACAGTCCGTGCACAACCGTAGGTGTAGCGGGTAAGTTGATTCCGGTAGATCGAGTTCGGCCGCGGCGAGAAATTTCTCGCACGGCGGCGTGGCGCCCAAGTCGAGCACACTCGTCAAACGTTCGGAATCACACAGTCGACACAGCAACGAAGCCCACCTTCTGCCAAAGAGTCGCACCTCCGGCGCATTGCCGGCGCACCCCTGACGTCGACCAGATCCAGTGAGACGTTACAACGAAAGCCTCGGGTGTTGTAGCCGAAATCAGCTGGTGGAGAAGTAATTTCCGGTACTTTTCCCGGGTTTCTGGGCGGTAGCGTCCACGTGGCTAACCAGCGGATCGGCACTCAGCCCCTAATGGGATGAATTCGCCTGGAGGTAGCGAAGTGACGCTACCTGGCCTCCTACCGCGGCGAGCGCCGAAACATACCAGGGCGCCAAACCGACCGTTTTCTTGTCGGCTACCGCGTGGAACACTTTGTGGCCCCGTTGATTCGACATGTGAAACAGATTGTGTTCTGTAACAATCGGCTTTTGACCGGCGAAGGACGTGACAACCCGAGGCGGTCACGCTGGTGCCGTGGGTACCGATCGATGCGGATCGGGGGGCTAATTTCTTCTCTCCCATGGGGAGGTGCGTTTCCATGAGCTTCGAGCTCGCCGACGACGACGATCTTGACTACCGTAGATCGTCGTTCATCCTGCCGCGCTCCGAGCGCGAGCGATGGCAGGCAGAATATGTCAGGCGCTTAGGCGCAACGGATTTCGCGGTGATCATGGCGTCCGTCGGGCTCGCGCAGATCATCCGCTTCGGCGGGCCGGCCGCGCCGCCGCTGGCCTGGCACCTGCCGTATGAGGTCGGGTACACGGTCGTCTCCGGTGCGCTCGCGTTCGTCTGGGCCGCCTTCCTCGCCGTCGGCCACACCCGGTCGCCGCAGGTGGTCGGCAGCGGAAGCGAGGAGTACCGCAGGCTGGTCTCGGCGACCCTGCGGCTGTTCGGGGTGCTCGCGATCGTGTCGCTGGTCTTCCAGATCGAGTTCGCGCGCGGCTATTTGGCCATCGCGCTGCCGCTCGGCCTGTTCGGCCTGATGCTGAGCAGGCTGCTGTGGCGGATCCACGCGCGCCAGTTGCGCGGGCGAGGGGAGTACCGGACCTCGGTGCTCGTCGTCGGCTGCGCGGAGGCGGCCCAGGCGATGGCGAACGCGTTCGCCCGCGACCCCGCCTCGGGCTACCGGGTGGTCGGTGTGTGTATCCCCAACGGGCACAACGAGATCACCGAGTACACCCGCGACCCGTCGGGCCACACCTTCTCGGTGGTCGGCAGCGATCGCACCGTGCTCGACGCCGTGCGCCGCAGCGGGGCCGACACCGTGGCCGTCACCGCGACCGATCACCTCGGGCCGGTCGAGTTGCGCCGCATGGCTTGGGAACTCGACCCGCTCGGCGTCGAGCTGATCGTCGCCCCCGGCGTGGTCGACATCGCGGGCACCCGGCTGACGAACCGCTTCGTCGCCGGCGTGCCGATGCTGCACATCGCCAAACCGCAGTACGACCGCGCCAAGTCGACCGGCAAGGCGGTGTTCGACGTGTGCTTCGCGGCCGCGGTGCTCGTCGCCATCGCGCCGACCATGCTCGCCATCGCGCTGGCGGTGAAGCTGACAAGTCCGGGTCCGGTGTTCTATCTGTCGGAGCGAATCGGGCGCGGCGGCAAGCCCTTCCGGATGATCAAGTTCCGCAGCATGTACACCGAGGCGGAGGCGGGCGTGGACGCGCTCATCGAGCGCAACGGCGGCAACCCGGTCTTCTTCAAGATGAAGGACGATCCGCGAATCACGCCCGTCGGCAAAGTGATCCGCAAGTTCAGCCTGGACGAGCTGCCGCAGTTCTTCAACGTGCTGCGCGGTGAGATGAGCGTGGTCGGGCCGCGCCCGCAGGTGCAGCGCGAGGTGGACAGCTACGACGGCGAGATGCGGCGCAGGCTGCTGGTGAAGCCGGGGGTCACCGGGCTGTGGCAGGTGAGCGGCCGGTCCGATCTGTCGTTGGAAGACTCTGTGCGGCTTGATCTTTCCTACGTGGAGAACTGGTCCATGGTGCTCGATCTGCTGCTCATCGCGCGGACGATCGGGGCGGTCACGCGGGGCGCAGGCGCCTACTGAGCGGCCGGGAACTCCTGGGCCAGTTCGTGGAACAGCGCGGTGTTCATGGCGAACGCGCGCTGTCCCTCGTCGAGCACGCGCCTGCGCTCGAGGTCGTCGAGCGGCAGCCGGTCGAGCAGGGTGCGGTACTCGCGTTTGAAGGCGGCGGGATTGCCGACGGCGTCGAAGACGTAGAAGCGCACCCCGTCGCCGCGGTGCGGCAGATTCCAGAGCTTCTCGGCGGTGCCGCGGATGACCTGTCCGCCGGACAGATCGCCGAGGTAGCGGGTGTAGTGGTGGGCGATGTAGCCCGCGGGCCAGTCGCGGGCGCACTCGTCGATGCGCGCGGCGTAGGCCGCCGTCGCGGGCAGCGGCTCGAGGCCGTCGCGCCAGTGCGGGCCGATCAGGTGGGCGAGATCGCGTTCGGCGCACGCACGTGCCTCACTGAATGGGCGGCGGGCGCCTGCGGCCCCTCGGCCGGATGCGCCGCACGATCGGACGGCGCAGCGAGCCGAAGCGCCGCAGGATGCGCGGACGCCGAACGGTACGGTCGAACCATTCACCCAGCGTGACCCCCGCGGCCAGCGCGCAGCCGACGCCGAACGCGAGCAGCAGCTGATTCGCCCCGGGCACCAGGTCGTCGGTGAGCACGCCGTAGAGCCCGCGGTAGAGCTTCAGACCCGGCAGCAGCGGGGTGATGCCCGCGACGGCGACCACGAGCGGGGGCGTCAACGCGCGACGCGCCATCAGACCACCGGCCATGCCGATCACGGCCGCGGCGACGCCCGAGGAGAGCACCGGCCCGAACCCGATCTCCTGCACCAGCAGGTAGCAGATCGTCCCCGCGGCGCCGCTGCCCGCCGCGGCGGTGAGCGCGCGCTTCTCCGCGTAGCAGGCCAGGGCGAAGGCGAGCGCGGCCACCGCGCCCGCCACGATCTGCACCGGTAGGTCGATGATGCCGCCCGCGGGCGTCGTCAGGATCGGCGGCACCGTGGCGCCGAAGATCCAGCCGACCCGCAGCGTGAGCGCGATGCCGGCGATGATGCCGCCGGTCATCATCATCACCTCGAGCATGCGCGCCGTCGAGGTGATCGGCGCGCCGGTTATCCCGTCCTGCACCGCGCCGACCAGTTGTAATCCACTGAGCAGCACGGTGATTCCGGCCGCGATGATCAACGCGGGATCCACCTCGATGCCCAGCGGCTCGGCCAGGGTGGCGAGGATGACGGCCGGGCTGGCGGCGATCGCGCCGCCCACCATGTGCTGGAAGAAGAACGGCAGACCGTAGCGGTTGAGCACGCGGTTGACCCGGTCGATCGCCAGCGTCGTGCCGAAACTGACCAATGCCACCACGATGCCGCCGCCGAGCAGCGCGGCGATCGAGGCCGCCAGCAGCGACCAGCCGAAGGTGGCCGTCCAGCGGTGGTAGGGGTGCGGCGCGGAGGTGATCGCGTCGAGCGCGGCGCGCGCGTCCTCGGGCGCGACGACCTCGTTGCGGATGCGCCGGGTGAGCCGGTCGACGGCGGCGAGCCGGGTGAAGTCGAGCGACCGGTAGCGCACGATGCGCATGGTGCTGGCCGGCGGCAACAGCGGACCCCGGTCGGCCCAGATCCTGATGGCGTCGTAGGTGACGTCGATATTGCAGCGGGCCAGCCCGTAGGTGGCCGCGATGAATTGGACCTGCGTGGTGGTGTCGTTCACGCCGGTGCCGGAGGCGAGCACCACCTCGCCGACCCGCACGGCGAGGTCCAGCACCTCGGCGACGCGGGCGTCGTCGGTGAGGTCGATCGGCTGCAGCGGCGAGGGCGCCGCGACGATCGTGTCCGCGGTCGCCGGGCGGTCGGCCACCAGCTTGCCGACCGCCTGGCTCACCACCGGCATCCGCCGCACTCGCCGGAACAGCCGCCGTCGACCGAGATGATCGACCCGCGTTTCGGTGCTGCCGCCTCCCGGAAGCGTGTCTGAAGCCATGCACGCGAACGTAGTCACCTTTCGGCGACCTTCGCATCCGGGCTGGCACAGCGGCCCGCCGAGCGCGTGTCGGGACGGGGTGGAGACACGAATGCGGGGCTGTCTCTCTTAGAGCGCGATGTTCTCGCGGGCGAGCAGTCCGGCCAGTGCGCCGAGCAGTTCGTGCTCCGGTCGGTCGGGCAACTCGGTGGCGCGCCAGGCGACGAATCCGTCGGGCCGGACGAGGGTCGCGCCGGTGGGGGTGAGGCCGTATGCGGTGTGGAAGCGGTCGTCGACGTCATCGAGATCCGTCCCGATGACGACGGCGTTGAGGTCGAGACCCGCTGCGGCGGAAGCTTTTTCCGCCGCGCCGACCCACTCCGCGCCCGCCGCTCCGGTCAGCAGGGTGAAGCCGCCGTCGAACAGGTCCAGGGTGGACAGCGTCGTCTCGGGTCTGCGCAGCCAGACGTGCGGTGCGCGCAATCCGGGGCGACCGGTGGGGTGGCGGGGGTCCTCGACGGGGGTGTCCGGCGTGTCCGGCTCGGTGTGAACGGCCGAGGAGCGGTATCGATAGCCGAGGATCATGGTGAGGTCGTCGATGGTGGCCGCGTCGTCGCCGGTGCCGGTGTGCCTGCCGTGCAGCCGCTGCATCGCCTGGTCGAGCGTGACCAGCGCGACGGGGCGGCGTTCGTCGTGGTAGGTGTCCAGGAGCGCTTGTCCCGCTTGGCCTTTGAGTACCGCGGCGAGTTTCCACGCCAGGTTGTTCGCATCGGCGATGCCGGTGTTCGCGCCGAAGGAGCCGGTCGGCGGAACGACATGCGCCGCGTCGCCGACGAAGAAGATCCGCCCCTCCCGATACCGGTCGGCTACCCACGCGCCGATCCGCGTCGTGGCGACCTTCTGGTTCGACCCGGCCATGAGCGGCACGAGGGTGAGTTCGAGTCCCGGATCGCCGATGGCGCGCCGGGCCAGTTCGACGCAGCGCTGTTCGGTGAAGTCCGCGGCGCTCTCGCCGGATTCGGGGCCGAACGGAATGCCGAGCGACCAGCGGCCGAACTCGCGGCCAGGCACGAGGGCGGTGCCCTTCGTCGGCTCGTCGAAGTAGCCGAGCAAAAAACGGCGGTCGCGCAGCGCGGCGCCGAGGTCGGCGTCGAAGACGAAGCTCGCGGCCTCGATCAGCACGCCGGGGCCCGTCGCGCCGATGCCGAGCCGGGTGCGGATGCCCGCGCGATTGCCGTCGGCGGCCACCAGGTAGTTCGCGTGAACGGTGTGCTCGGCGCCGCTCGTGAGATCGCGCAGTACTGTGGTGACGCCATCTCCGCCGGCGTCGAAGGAGATCAGCTCGGTACCGAAACGTATTACCGCACCGTATTTTTCGGCCTCGGCGCGCACGACGCGCTCGAGCTCGTCCTGATCGATCATCGTCCAGTCGGTGGGGCTGAGGTCGGCGGACGGACGGACCTGGCTGAGCACGTCGACCCGGAAGCGCTCCCGCCCCGCCAACGTGTCCGCGCCGATCATCTCCGGGAAGTCGGCCAGGATCGAGGTGTGGTCGCGGATGGATTTCTCCAGGCCGAGCGCCCGGTAGAGCTCCATCGAGCGCGGGTTGAAGGCTCGGGCCTGCGGTTGCCGCGCGGTGGAGGGGTGGCGCTCGACCAGCGTGGGGCGGATGCCCGCCCTGGCGAGAAAGAGCGCGGTGGACAGGCCGGCGATGCCGCCGCCGGATGAGGACCTGGGTTTCCGAGTGTGTGTGCACGACGAACTTCTCCTGAGATGACGGGCTGGTCCCTCCATGATTCAACTGTCTATTCAACTTTGTCAATCGTCTGGTTGATTAACTCGTTGCTGCGGCTAAAACTGCTATGCGGATGTAGAATCACCTCGTGCCGTCGTCGAAACCCCGCAGGTCACCCAAACCGCAGGAGCGTCAGCGCGATCCGGAACGCACCCGCCAGCTCATCCTGGACGCGGCCGAGGCCGAGTTCGCCGCGCATGGATTCCAGGGCGCGCGCACCGCGGCGATCGCCGCCCGCGCCGGGGTCAACCAGCAGCTGATCTCCTACTACTTCGACGGGAAAGAGGGCCTGCACCAGGCCATGTCGCAGCGCTGGGAGGAACGCCGCCGCAACCTCGTCCCGCCCGAGACGCCGCTGCCCGAACAGCTACGCCGCTACGCGCTGGAGGCGCGGCACAACCCCGACGGCGTTCGGCTCATGGCCTGGGGCGGCCTCGAATACACCGGTCCCGCAAGCGATCCCGACCATGTGCCGCGCGCGAAAATGCTCGAGCACAGCGTCGAGGAGCTGCGCGCCCTGCAGGCCGAGGGCCGCCTGCCCGCCGAACTCGACCCGTCCACCCTCGTGGTCATGCTCATGGCCGCCGCCATGGCCCCGACGACACTGCCGCACGTCATCGAGGGCGTCTGCCGAACCGACCCGCGCGCACCGGAGTTCATCGACCACTACGCCGATCAGGTCGCGCTCCTCGTCGAGTTGCTCGGGCGCGGTGGCGATTCGGCGCGGGATTCCGCGGGCTGACCGAAACCTCTTGCGGCGGTATCTATTAGACGGTGAGCTGGAGGATGTCGATGCCCCGGTTGTTGTCGGCGACGTAGGCGAGGCCGCGGTGCCAGTAGGGCGCCCAGGCGGCCGCGTCGGCGGGGCGGTAGTAGGCGATCTGCTTGGGGTTGGTCGGGTCGCCGACGTCGAGGAACCTGGTGCCCTGCGCGTAGAACGACTGCGCGAGGATCTTGCCCTGCACGTCGAAGTAGTGGGCGGAGCAGTCGGCGGAGGCCGGGTCGGTGCCCTCCTGCCCGGCGACGCCCCACGTGCCGACGGTGTTGAGCCGGAACGGTTTCTGCGGCGTGGAGCGCCACCCCTCGCCGCCGTAGGATCCCTCCAGGGACGCGATGACCAGCACGCCGTCGCCCGCGCAGCCGTCGACGAAGCTCTCCTCGGTGGCGTAGATCAGATTCCCGTTGTCCCAGTGGCCCGCGCCTCCGCCGTCGCCGGCTCGGTTGCCGACGGGGCGGAAGCTGTTGTGCATGAACTTCGACGGCGCCGCGGTCTCCTTGATCCCGCCGCCCGCGTAGGGGACGGGATCGTAGGGCGTCGCCGCCCGGACCTTGCCGGTCAAGGGATCCTTGTGCATGCCCGCGGTCCAGTAACCGCGCACGCCGCCGCGGCCCGAGGCCCACGCGACGCCCATCTCGTCGACCTGGACGTCGTGCACGTAGTCGGTCTTACCGTCGTTGCGCGCCAACTCGATCGGGTTGGGGGAGACCTTCGGCTTGCGCGGATCGCGCACGTCGGTGACCCAGACCGGGCGGCCGCCCCAGTCGGCCGGCATGGTGTTCGACTTGGCCGGCCCGCCGGTCCACAGGTACTGGCAGTCGTTGATGCAGCTGGTGGTGTGTCCCGCGGGCACCTTGACATAGCTGAGCACGGTCGGCTTCTCCGGCGTAGCCAGGTCGACCACGTAGATGCCGGACTCGCCGGTCCCGACATTGCCGCCGAACGCGCGTGGGTCGCGAGAGAGGAAGGCGCGCTTGCGAACCGGGTCGAGCTCGGTGTCCTCGGTCTCCCACATGCCCGGCATGTTCAGTTGGCCGATCAGTTTCGGCGCGGCCGGGTCGGCGGTGAGATCGTAAGTCCGCAAACCGAACTCGCCGGAGACGACCATGACATCCCGGGCGCCGTACTGGAGGAATCGGAGCGAGATGGCGCCCTGCGCGCCGGGCACATTGCCGACGGCCTTGACATTCTTCTCCGCGCCGGGACCGCCCGTGCCGCGAGCGGCGGCGGCATGCGGGCCGTGCTCCTCACAGGCGGCGGCGGGCAGCGCGGTGGCCGCGAGCGTCGCGGCGACGGTGACCAGCAGCAATGACGACCGGAGCAACAGGCGGCGCACAACGACCTCCCAGCGAGACGCGATCACGTTGTGACCAGGATTCCTGGTCGCCGAGATGCCCTCACTGTAAATGTGGCGGGCGCATCCGCCGTCCCCATATCGCGATCTGACGAACTGGGGAACGAGTTGCGCGTGGTAGCTCGCGAGACGGCCGGCGCCGCCGTGTTTTCCCGGCGAAGAACGTGAATGATGCTGCCATGACGGGTGTTCCGTGTCGCGTGCGAGGTCGGTCCGTCGTACGCACCTGCACGCTCCTGGTCGTCGCGTGGGCGCTGCTCCTGCTCGGGGTCGCCGGCTGCACCGAATCGTCGGCGCTGCCGAGGCCCGGCGTGCTCACCGTCGGCCTCCGCGAACCGGCGACCCTGTTGCCCGCGGACGTGCGCGACCAGGCGGGCCGCATGCTCGCCCGCGCGCTCTGGACGCCGCTGGTCGACTACGACGCGGCGACCGGCACGGTCACCCCGCGAGCCGCCGAGTCGGTGTCCAGCACCGACCAGATGAACTGGGAGATCCGGCTGCGCGCGGGCGGCCGGTTCCACGACGGGACGCCGGTCACCGCGAAGTCCTATGTCGACACCTGGCAGGCGGTGCCGGCCGAGCGATGGGCGGGCTCCGCCGTGCTCACCGAGGTGCTGCGCCCCGTGCGCGTCAGCGCGCGAGACGAGCTCACCGTGCTGATCGAGCTCGACCGGCCGTTCGGTCAGGTGCCCGCCGTGCTCGCCGCACCGGCGCTGCTGCCCCTGCCGGCTTCGGCACTGGCTGCGAAGGACTGGAAAGCCTTCGCCGCCAATCCGATCGGCAACGGCCCGTTCCGCATGGCGGAGCCGTGGCGGCCGGGTTCGGGCGGCCGTCTGCTGCGCGTCGGCGAATCGGCAGGCAAGGCGCGCGAAATCGAGGTGCGGGTGGGCGATTCCGCCGCGCACTACGATCAGGTGCGGGCGGGCACGCTCGACGTCGCGGCCGAGGTCCCCGGCGAGCGGCACGACGCCATGCACCACGACTTCGCCGAGCGGCACGTCATGTGGCCGCTACCGGAGGTCGGCTACCTCGCATTCCCGTTGTCCGACAAGCGTTTCGAGGACGCGGCGGTACGGTACGCCTTCGCCATGGCGGTGGACCGCGCCGCCCTGGCCTCGGGACCCCTTGCGAGCCAGGTCGACCCGGCGCGCTCGATCCTGCCGCCCGGCATAGCACCGGGCGAACGCTCCGGCCCGTGCCGACCGTGCACCCACGATCAGCCCGCGGCGCGATCGTTGCTCGAGCAGGCCGGATTCACCGGACCGGTCACGGTGTACTTCGATGCCGGACAGGAAGATTGGGGACACGAGGTCGCCGATCAGATCGGCCCGGCGCTCGCGGTGGAGGTGACCGCCCGCCCGCGCGGGGACGAGGCGGGCCGGCCCGGCGACGGACCCTTCCTGGTGACTCGATCCCTGCGCACGGCCAGCCCCCATGAACTGCTCACCGAACTCACCCGGGCCGTCGGGTATGCCGACGAGGGGTTCGCCCAGTTGCTGGCCTCGGCCGACGCCGCCGGTCTCTCGGCGGAGAGCGGTCAGCTGTACCGGCTGGCGGAAAACCAACTCCTGCGCGATCTTCCGGCGGCGCCGCTGTGGACCGGCCACGGCCACGCGGTGTGGGCGTCGCGGCTGCGCGCGGTGCCGGCGGTGCCGCTGTGGGGCCTCGACCTCGCCGCGATCGAGATATGAACGCCGCTGTCGACTATGTGACCTGGAACACATTTGATCTTCCGTGGAACCCCGTTCGATTTCGCGCGTCTAAAGCCAATGACAGACAACAGCATTCAAGACAGGATTTCGTATGAGACTACGCACGGCCATTGTTCTCGGCTTCGCCGCGATCATGGGTTCGAGCCTGATCGCCGCCGGATCGGCGTCGGCGGTCACCGCCGTCTCCGGCCCGCAGGTGCCGGGGAATGTGCAGCTGGACGACAACGGCTGCCCGATTCCGCCGCGCGGCTCGGACGGCAAGCCGCTGCCGCCGCCGCCCGGACCCGACGGCCGCCCGCTGCCGCCGCCGACCGACGCCAACGGAAACCCCTGCCCGGCGCCTGACCGGTCGTAACGGGGGAGAAGTCAGCAGGGGGGACGCTGGGTAATGCCGACCCAGCGGTATGCGCGGTATCCGGCGTCCACCACCGAAACTGCCGAGCGCCGTCGATCTTTGCGCGATAGTCGTACCGGACAACGCGGTACGAGCGAGGGATACGACGATGGAGAATCCGGAAGCACCCGCCGGTGCGCGTTTCGCGCGAATCGTCGCCGCCAGTGTGGCCGGGACGACGATCGAGTTCTACGACTTCTTCCTGTACGGCTTAGCCGCCGCGTTGGTGTTCAACAAGGTTTTCTTCCCCGCGGGCGATCCGCTGACCGGCGTGCTGCTGGCTCTCGTCACCTACGCCGTCGGGTTTCTCGCGCGCCCGCTCGGCGGGGTGCTGTTCGGGCATCTCGGCGATCGCCTCGGGCGGCGGCGCACCCTGTCGCTCACCCTGCTGCTGATGGGCGGCGCGACCGTCGCGATCGGCCTCATTCCCGCCTACGCCACCATCGGGGTCGCGGCCCCGATCCTGTTGGTACTGCTGCGATTGGTGCAGGGGCTGGCGCTCGGCGGGGAGTGGGGCGGCGCGGTCCTCCTGGTCGCCGAGCACGGGTCCGCGGCGCACCGCGGATTCTGGAGCAGCTGGCCGCAGACCGGCGGACCGCTGGGAAACCTGCTGGCCACCGGCGTCCTCGCCGCGCTCGGTCTCGGCGTGACCAACAGCCAATTCCAGGACTGGGGCTGGCGAATCCCGTTCCTGCTCTCGATAGTGCTTGTCGCGGTGGGCATCTGGCTCCGGCACGCGGTGGAGGAGTCGCCGATTTTCCTGGCGGCCCAGCGGCGCACCGCGATCCACGACGGACCGGCGCCGGTCCGCGTCGTGCTGAGCCGCCACCGCAAGCAGGTGCTGATGGCCGCGCTAGCCGACGTCGGCGAGAAGGCGACCTACTACACGTTCAGCATCTTCCTGCTCGCCTACCTCACCCAGGTGGTGCACGTGCCGAAATCGACCGCGCTGACGGCGATCACGATCGCCTCGGTCTTTCAGGCGATCGCGATCGTGCTCGGCGGCGCGGCGGGCGACCGCTACGGTCGGCGGGTCACCAGCGTTCTGCTCGCCGGGCTGATCGCCCTGTGGGCGCTGGCCGGGCTACCGATGGTCAACAGCGGCAGCCCGATTCGGATCACCGTGGTCGTCACGATCGGGCTCACCCTGCACGGCCTGCTCACCGGCGCGCAGGCGCCGTTCTTCGCCGAACTCTTCCCCAGCGAGATCCGGTACACCGGAGCGTCTTTGGGCTACCAGCTCGCGACCATCGTCGGCGGCTCGCTCACCCCGATCATCGGAGTCGCGCTGCTGCACCGCTACCCGTCCACCCTCCCCATCACGCTGCTGCTGTGCCTGATGCTGGCCTGCACCGCCGCCGCGTTCCTGTGGGCGGGGGAGACGCGCGACCGCGATCTGCGCGAGGTGACCGACGGCTCGCCCGCGGGCGAGCCTCGATCGGCCGCTACGCCCTGACCCGGATCGGGCCCGGCGGCTATCCCCGCTCGAACACGCTCGCGTCGTCGAGCATGGCCGCCCGCAGCATGGACTCCGGCACGCCCATGCCCTCCACGAGGGTGAGCGCGTCGGGCCGCAGCCGGTCCACGAGCTCGTTGACGCCGCGGCGGACCGCCTTGGCCCGCTCGACCGACATGAACCGGTGCATGATGTACCAGTCCCGGTTCTCCTCCAGCGTGGTGTAAACGTAGAGGTCGCAAACGGTTTCGGCGAGCTCGCGGGCTTCCTGGTCTTGAATGTCCTCGATGCCTTCGATGAAGGCCTCCAGGATCAGACGATCGATATGCGCGGTGCCCGCGGCCAGAATGTGGTCCTGCGCGTTGTTGAAGGCCTCGAACGGCGTGGTGTCCTCCGCGCGGGCACGCAGGCGGTGACCCGCGGTGCGCACCAGATACTCCTCGCGGTCGGCGAACAGCTGCAACTGCACCGCGCGCCGGGCGATATCGCCCTCGTCCACGGAGTCGCTCGAACTGTCGCGCAGCCGCTGGATCAGCTGCCGCACGCCGGTCACCTTGCGCACCTCGTCGCCCACCATGGTCGCGGCGAACTTCACCCAGCCGAGCGCGTCCAGATCGCGCACCTCATCGGAGTAGGCGGTGAGCAGCTCCTTGGCGACCAGCTGGGTGAGCACCACGTTGTCGCCCTCGAAGGTGGTGAACACGTCGGTGTCCGCCTTCAACGTGACGAGCCGGTTCTCGGTCAAATAGCCTGCGCCGCCGCAGGCTTCGCGGCACTCCTGGATGGCGCGGGTGGCGTGGCGGGTCTGCGCGACCTTCAGGCCCGCGGCCCGCTTCTCCAGTGCCCGTTGCGAACTCGGGTTGAGATCCTGCCCCGTCTGCACCAGGTGCATCCGGCGCACGAGGTCGTTCTGCGCGAACGCCAGCGCGTAGGACTTCGCGACGAGGGGCAGCAGGCGTCGCTGGTGGCTGCGGTAGTCGAGCAGCACAGTCTCCTGTCCGCTGTCCGGATCGGAGAACTGCCTGCGCTTCAACGCGTATCGGATCGCGATGCTCAGCGCGACCCTGGCGCCCGCGGCCGCCGCGCCGCCGACGCTGACCCGTCCGCGCACCAGGGTGCCGAGCGTGGTGAAGAAGCGACGGCTCGGGTTCTCGATCTCGGAGGTGTACGTCCCGTCGGGCTCGACGTCGGCGTAGCGGTTGAGCAGGTTCTCCCGGGGGATGCGGACCTGGTCGAACACGATGCGGCCGTTGTCGACGCCGGGCAGTCCGCCCTTGAGGCCGTCGTCGAAGGTGGTGACTCCGGGCAGGTCCGCGCCGTTCTCGTCGCGGATCGGCACCAGCAGGCAGTGCACGCCCCGGCTCTCGCCCTGGGTGACCAACTGCGCGAAAACCGCTGCCATTCTTGCGTGTTCGGCCGCGCCGCCGATGTAATCCTTGCGCGCCGACGGCGTCGGCGAGTGGATCACGAACTCCTGGGTGTCGGGGTCGTAGGTCGCGGTGGTCTCGAGGTTGGCGACATCGCTGCCGTGCCCGGACTCGGTCATCGCGAAACAGCCGAGCAGGTCGAGGGAGATGAGCCGCTTGATGTACTCACGGTGCCGTTCGGTGCCGAGGTTCTCCACCGCGCCGCCGAACAGGCCCCACTGCACACCGGCCTTCACCCACAGCGAGAGATCCGCGTACGCCAGCATCTCCAGCCCGGTCACCGCCGCGCCCGGCTCGCTGGTCCCGCCGTTCTCCCGGCGGAAACCGCGCTCGGCGTAGCCCATCGTCGAGATGAGGCGCATCTGCTCGAGCACCCGTGCCCTGGCGGCCTTGTAGTCGAGGTACGGGTCGCCGGCGAACTTGTCGTCCGCGAGCTGGAGGCGGGCCTGCTCCCGGATCTCGCCCCACGGGCCGTCCAGTGCCGCCCGCAGGTGATCCGCCGTGGTTGCGATGCCGGTTGTCATAACTCGACATTAGCCCGCGCCACGCCGACCAAACCGTGACTGTTGACACGACATTCGGGGCGTGGCTCTTGTGGTGGATTGAACACATGTTTAGTATATTGAACATGTGTTTAACGAACAGCCCGTACCGCAAGGACCCGCCTCGGATCTGACGACGGCGGCCCGGATCCGCGACGCCGCGATCGAGGTCTTCGGCGACCAGGGTTTCCAGGTCGGCGTGCGCGCCATCGCCAAGGCGGCCGGCGTCTCACCGGGCCTGGTGAATCACCACTTCGGCTCCAAGGAGGGGCTGCGCGCCGCCTGCGACGACCGGGTTTTGCAGCTGGTCCGCGACGAGAAGGTGAAGGCCCTCACCGCGGGCAGCGTCTCGAAGGGCATGCTGGCCGCCCTGGCCGAGATCGAGGTGTACGGACCGCTGGTCGCCTACATGGTGCGCAGCCTGCAGGCGGGTGGTCCGCTGGCGCGGTCGCTGTTCGACCACATGGTCGAGGACGCCGTGGTCTACATCGAGCAAGGCGTGGAGGCGGGCGCGATCAAGCCGAGTCGCGACCCGGCGGCGCGCGCCAGATACCTCATGACCCTCAATGTGGGCGCCACTCTGCTGTGGGTGCAGATGAATCAGCAGCCCGGCGAGAAGCTCGACTTCCGCAAGATCACTCGTGAGCTGACCGAAGAGCTCACCCCACCCGCCCTGGAGTTCTACACCCAGGGCTTGCTCACCGACCCAACGCTTTTGGACACCTTCATCAAGGAGCACTGATGTCCGAGGTAATTCGAATCGACGATCTCCGCAAGACGTTCGGCCACGTGGCCGCGCTGGACGGATTGGATCTGACTGTCCGAGAAGGGGAGATCCACGGCTTCCTCGGCCCCAACGGCGCGGGCAAGTCGACGACCATCCGGGTCCTGCTCGGCATCCTGCGCGCCACCTCCGGCCGGGCCGAGCTGTTCGGGCGCGACCCGTGGGCCGACGCGGTCGCGCTACACCACGAACTCGCCTATGTCCCAGGCGATGTCACGCTGTGGCCGTCGCTGTCCGGCGGCGAGACGATCGACCTGCTCGCCAGGATGCGCGGCGGCATCAACACCGAGCGCCGGGCGGAGCTGATCGAGCGGTTCGATCTGGATTCGCGCAAGAAGGCCCGCACCTACTCGAAAGGCAACCGACAGAAGGTCGCACTGATCTCCGCGCTCGCCTCCGACGTCCGGCTGCTGCTGCTCGACGAGCCGACCTCCGGCCTGGATCCGTTGATGGAACAGGTCTTTCGCGAATGCGTCGAGGAGGCCAAGCAGCGCGGCACCACGGTGCTGCTGTCGAGTCACATCCTGTCCGAGGTCGAGGTGCTCTGCGACCGGGTGACCATCATTCGCGCCGGGCGCACGGTGGAGAGCGGCTCGCTGTCGGAGATGCGGCACCTCTCGCGCACCTCGATCACCGCCGAGTTGACCGGCGACCCAGGCGATCTGGGCCGCATCGCGGGCGTCGACGACATCGAGTGGGACGGCAAGACGCTGCGCTGCCAGGTGGACGGCGGCCACCTCGGCGAGCTGATCCGGGTGCTCGGCGACACCGGCGTGCGCAGCCTGACCAGCGCGCCGCCGACGCTGGAGGAGCTGTTCATGCGGCACTATCACGTCGACGGCGACACCTCGGAGCGCGCGGCGCGCGATGGGGAGAAGGTGCGCGCATGACCACCGTCACCGCGGACCGGCGCTACGCCGCCCCCGCCGTGCGCGGCTCGGCGGACTTCGCGGGCACCGGCCAACTGCTGCGCCTGTATCTGCGCCGCGATCGAATCGTGTTGCCGCTGTGGGTGATCGCCTTCGGCATGCTCCCGGCGTTCTACGTGGCGAGCACCAAGAAGCTCTACGGCACACCGGAAGACCTCGCCAACTACGCGAAATCCATCACGGACAGTCCCGCGCTCGTCGCCATGTACGGACCGGTGTTCAGCACGGATCTAGGCTCCATGGCGCTGTGGAAGGCGGGGCCGTACTTCGCGATGATCGCCATCGCGACCATCCTCACCGTCATCCGGCACACCAGGGTCGAGGAGGAGACCGGCCGCGCCGAACTCGTCGGCGCCACCAGCATCGGCCGCTATGCCGGGCTCACCGCCGGGCTGCTGCTGACGACGATCGGCTGCGTGCTCGTCGGAATCCTCTCTACGGCAATGCTGTACAGCAACGACCTGCCGCTCGCCGGTTCGGTGGCGTTCTCCACCGCGCTGGCCTGCTCCGGCCTGGCCTGGGCGGGGG
>NZ_BAGH01000183.1 GCF_000308715.1 Nocardia tenerifensis NBRC 101015 | reverse complement strand
GTCGCGCCCCGGCGCCCGACGGTGCCCGCCGCCGCGCCGGGCGCGCTGCGCCTGCCCATCAGCCCGGTCGACCCGCCGGTGCCCGCCACCTGAGCGGCATACCCGGCCGACGGGGAACGTGGCGAAACCGACACCGTCGGCGGCGCGCGCAGCCGCTAGCGTCAGCGTCGTGTCAGACAGTGGTATCGATCTACGCTCCTACGTCTCCGCCGACGAGGCGCGGGCCCGCGGAAAGGCTCTGCGCGACCGGGTTCCGGTCACCGCGCGGGACCGGGCGGCCGAGGGAGCGCGGCGGCCCGGCGTGCTCGACTACATCGAGGCGAGCAACGCCGGCCGCCTTCCCCACCTGGTGCCGCTGCGGATCGGTCGAATGATGGCCTCCCCCTTCACCTTCTACCGCGGGGCGGCCGGGCTGATGGCCGCCGATCTGGCCGGCGGACCCGACACCGGGCTCACCGCGCAGCTCTGCGGCGACGCGCACGCGGCGAACTTCGGCCTGTACGGCACGCCACGCGGCGAGATCATCATGGACATCAACGATTTCGACGAGACCATCGCCGGGCCGTGGGAGTGGGATCTGGACCGGCTCGCGGCCAGCCTGGTGCTCGCGGGCCGGGAAAGTGGTGCGGGCGAGGACGACTGCCGCACGGCGGCGCACGACGCGGCCCGCGCCTACCGCCTCGCCGCCGACCACCTGGCCGAGCAGCCGTTCCTGGCGGCGTGGAGCGCGCTGCCCGACGAATCGGTGCTGAGCCAGGCCGCGGCGCACGATCTCATCGATGACTTCAAGAAGGCCGCGAAGAAGGCGCGCAAGAACACGAGCGCGAAGGTGGTCGCCAAGTGGACCGAGCACCTCGAGGACCACCAGACCGGCATCACCAAGCACCGATTCGTCAGCGACCCACCGATCCTCACCCCGGTCGAGGACGCGGTCGCGGCGGCGCTCACCGACGGACTGGAGCGCTACGGCGACACGCTGCGCGAGTCCCGGCGCAACCTGCTGGCCCGATTCGCGGTGTCCGACATCGCCTTCCGCATCGTCGGCACCGGCAGCGTCGGCCTGCACACCTACGTCGCGCTGCTGCACGGCAACGCGGACGAGGCGCTGGTGTTGCAGCTCAAACAGGCCAGGCCGTCGGCGCTGGCCCCGTACCTGCCCGCGCCGGCGCCGAAACACGAGGGCAAGCGAATCGTGAAGGGCGCCAGGCTGGTTCAGTCCGAGAGCGATATCCTGCTCGGCTGGACCAGCGTCGACCCGACCGGCGAGGGCGTCGAATTGCCGTTCATCGTCCGGCAATTCCGGAATATGAAGGGCAGCATCGACCCGGCGGAGCTGTCCGCCGCCGAGCTCGACGACTACGGCAGGCTGGCGGGCGCGCTGCTGGCCCGCGCGCACTCGCGCTCGCTCGATCCGCGCCTGCTCGCCGGCTACCTCGGCGACGACGAACGCTTCGACGACGCGGTCGCCGATTTCGCCGTCCGCTACGCCGACCGCACCGAATCCGACCATGCCGCACTGGTCGACGCGGTCGAGCGGGGCAAGATCGCGGCCGAGCAACCGGACTGATCGCGACCCCAACACGCCGACTGTTGCCATCAGCGCGGCGAACTCGCCCGTGCACCTCGTATCCTGTGGACTGTCGAGTGTCGACGTGAAGGGCGGTCGTTAATGCTCGTGCGAGTGCAGAACGCCGCAGGCACCAATGCCGAGCGGGCACTGATCGATTGGCTGCGCACCTGGAAGGACGCGGGCAGCCCGAAGGGGGTCGCCACGATCAACTGCAGTCTGTTCCACAAGGATCGGCTGCATCAGTTCGACGCGGTGGTGTGGACGCCGACCAGTTGCGTGGTGATCGAGGCCGAGGCGCTGGTCGCCCGGCAGGACGGCGTGCTGGAGATCCCGCTCAACGGCCAGTGGACGATCAACGGCGACCCCGCCGCCATGGAGGGCCGGGACCGGCGCACCCCGCTGGAGAAGTCGCGCGAGCACACCTTCGCCCTGCAGAACTGGCTGGCCGCGCGCGGCCTCGGCCAGCGCGCCGTGCACGGGCTCGCGGTGGTCGTCCCGCTGCGCGGGGCGCAGCTGAAGATCCAGCAGGCGTGGAGCGACCCGAGCTTCGACGTGATCTTGGGTGACGACCCGGGCAGGCTGCGCCACTACTTCGACGCGCTCGCCGAGCAGGAGAAGCACCTGTGGACGGCCAACGACGTGGCCGTCGCCTTCCGCGGCCTGGGCATTCTGCCGTATCTGCCCGCGCCCCAAGAACTGCTGAACGAGGGGTTCCTGGGGCCGATCGACATCACGCTGTGGCACGGCGGCCCGAACCAGGCGCAGGCCGAGGCCTACGCGGAGGAGCTGGCGCAGGCCGAGCGCGAGGCGCAGCGGCCCGTCTACGCGATCGAGGCGCCGTGGTACAGCCCGTGGAAGCTGTACCCGCGCGAGACCCGCGACATGGATTTCGGCCGCGCGTTCATGCGGATCACCCTGGCGGTCGGCATGCTGATCGCCTTCGCCTGGGTGCTGTGGTTCGTCATCAGCGCGGTCCTGACCTACGGGCCTTGATCCGGCTCGGGCGCTGCGTGATCCGGCTCGAGCCGCGCGTGATCGGCTCGCGCCGTGCATGATTCGACCCGAACCATGGGCGATCCGGTTCGGGCCTTGCGCACCACCGTGATTCGCGGCAGCTCGGCCGTCGGCTCGTCGAGCGCCGGTTCGGTGCGCACCGATCCGTCGGCGGTCGGCTGTGCGTCGCGCTCCACCAGCAGCGCGACGTGCAGCCGAGAGGGGCAGCCGAGCTTGAGCATCACCTGACGCACGTGATTGACCACGGTCCACTCCGAGATCCCCAACTGGGTGGCGATCATTCGGTTGGTCATGCCGGTGGCGACCAGCAGAGCGATCTCGCGCTGCCGGTTGGTCAGCGCGGACAGCGGGGACTCGTCCGGGTTGGGCAGGGTCGGGCCTGCGCTGGCGTAGGCCACCGCCTCGGCCAGGGTCATCTCCCCCGCCCGGCGCATGATCTGGCGGAACTTGTTCTCCCCGATGGCGCTTCGGTGTTCGGCCTCGCGCGGCACGCGATCGTCCACGCCCAGTTGCGGTATGCCGTGGGCGGCGCGCAGTTGCCGGGCGGCCAGCAGCAGTGTGAGCGTCGGCTCGGCGAACTCGACCCCGGCCGCGTCGTAGGCGGCTGCGCAGCCTTCCAGCGCGATGATCACCGGCAGGACTTGGGTTTCCAGGTCGGCGTCCGCCAGGTTCTCGCGGTAGAGCGCCTGGGCGCGATCGGCGGTGCTCGGCCCGATCTGGGTGTACGCCAAGATGTTCCGACCGATGAGTCGGGCGGTACTGTCGAGCCACCGCGCCCGGTCCCGCAGCTTGGCCAGCACCTCGCCGTCGCGGGTCGGCGGGTTCGGGATGCGCAGCAGCATGCGCGAAACCTGAAGCCGGCCCGGCCACGGGCCGCTGAGTTCGTCGGCGTACTTCGTCGCGATGGCGAACTGTTCCGCGGCGGCCGTCCGCTCGCCGACCGCGACCAACACCGCGACCAGCACCACGGCGACCCTGGCGGCGTCGACGTGCCTGTCGAAACGGCGATAGGCGTCCGCCGAGCTCGTCAGCAGATCGACCGCCCGGCGCAGCCGGCCGGACCGGCCCGCCCAGATACCGAGGACCTCCAGGCACAGCGGCGCGGTCACGCCCGGCGACAGCGTGCTGCGATCGCTCATCTTCAACACCTTGGCCAGTACCGATTCCAACTCGGACTGGTAGCCGAACTGAATCCACGCCGACTCCAGCGCCGCGGCGAGGCGAACCGCGCGTTCCGGGCGTCCCGTGTCGATCAGGTAGTGCACGGCCGACAGGAAGTCCACGATCTGCTTGCCCGTCGCGTCCAGGGCGGCGGCCCGATGCTCCCGCTGGTCGAATCGCGGTCCCATCCGCTCGGCGAACAGGCAGAGTCGGTCGACGTGCTCGTCGCGGAGCGTTCTGGCCCGCGCCGGGTCGGCGGCGAGCACCCGGCGGCAGTACGCGCGGACGGTGGCGAAGAGGCGGTAGCCGTGCCCGTGCGGCCCGCTGGACACGTGGTCGAGCATGCTGCGCTGGACCAGGTCGGCC
>NZ_BAGH01000184.1 GCF_000308715.1 Nocardia tenerifensis NBRC 101015 | reverse complement strand
AAGTCCGAGACCAACGACCTGGTCAGGTCGGCGTCAACCCCGGGGTCAGCGGCGTGCTTATCCTCGGTTGGCTGGGAAAGCACTCGACCTAGCTGAGCCAGGATCGGGTTCGACGCGGCGGATGTCGCGCAGTATTTGTCCTGCTGCGCACAGATCTCGGCCGTGACTGCCGACAACCCGCAGAATCCGCTCGGGCGCGGCCCAGCGATCCCTTCGCCTTCCACTGCCGGGCCCACGAGCTTCCCACCCGCGGTTCCCTGTCGCGGGTCGGCCACCAGGCCGGCGGCCAGGATCCGGTCTGCGGCTACTGGATCCGAGGCGCAGCCGATGGAGGCAGCAACTTCTCCGATTGCATCGGCGCCTTGGCTGTAGCCGGCCAGTACGAACTTTGTTGCCGCGCACCGCTCGGCAATCTCGGTGATCACTCGCCGGGCGGCGTCTATACCGGTCGCCTTGCTATCGCCGTAGGCCATTCCGTCGAATGCTGCTGCCGCGTAGGCAGGTAATCGGAACTCGAACCGTGGCCCGAACTCTTCTGCCAGCGCTGTGGCTACCGGGCCCAGTAGTCCAACAGCCTCGCGTTCATCGGCGTTGGCGTTCGTTTCCCACGTACCCGCCATGAACACGCCGGCCACGGCCGGACACCCAGCGGCGGCCAGCTTCGGTCCAGGCCTCGCCGCAGCGACACCTGCGCCTGCGAGAGCTGTAGCGCCGAGGGCGCTGGCGGTGAGAAGAACCAGCGCACGATCTCGCGCGCGGCAACCGGGTGGTCTCGGAGCATTGTTGTGTTTCATAGCGATAGCCCCCGTTCCTTATACGTTTTGAGCCACTCTTCGACCACGGAGGCTTCGAGCATCAAAGGCGCGTTCCGGGCATCACCGGCTTTCCATGCCAGCGAATACAGTGGGTGTCCTTCAACTCGTAGATGCCTGATTCGATCGGGTGAATGTCCGGTTCGTGCGCTGATCTGACGGATATTCAGAACCGGATCGCGGCGGGCACGCCCACAATGCTCACAAGGCTTTTCAGGCATACGTGTCACCTCCAAGCAATTTCGAACGAATTCGACTGCGCCACAGCAGCGCCGAGCGCAATGCCGATTCAAGACAGGTCTGCAGAGCCGAGCGTGACCGAGTCAGCGATCGAACGTCCTCGGACCGCTTTCATTCATCGTCGAATTCACGCCGCAATCGAGCGTGGCGGCGCAAGCGTCGCTCAACATCGATAATTTCGTCGTAGAGACGTTCGCATCTCTCACTGAGCGCGTCGTCCCACTCGGCGGCCGGTTGATGCTGTCCAACCAGGCGAGCCAGGCATGTGCGCGTTTCGAGCATCTTCATGGGCTTCTCCCGTCCGACCGTGCACCGCCGAACACCATTGAGCGTCAAGGCATTCGGTGCCCATGGGGGCTGATGAGTCACACCGGAAACTCCGCTATGCGCATCGAGTCACGCGCGCGCCATCACCGCCAGAGGCGGTGCGGGGAGTTTGTTCGGTTCGCGTCATCCGGTTCCGCAGCGGCGGTTGCCGGGAGAAATCCTCAAGATCAAGGACTGACTTCGAATGTAACGCACGCCACAAAACAGCGCAAGTAAATTCCACACAGAAAGTCGAGTAGCTCGAACATCCCATAGCTGCCGAACACTCGCAGCAACCGAGCAGTCAGTTATTCGGAATGCATTCCAGCATGAGAAACAGCGGCCGTCGGAAATTCTGATCCCACCATGGGTTCTGCCGTCGCTGTTCCACGGTCGGGTGAGGTTCACGCAGATCCGCGATGACAAATCCAGCCGAAGTGATCATCTGGATATACGCCTCGAGGGAGTAGAACTGCTGAACCGAGGCCGCCGGTGAGACCTTTCCCTCGACGTTGAAGCGCTGCTCGACGGTCCGGACACCGAAGTAGTCGTCGATGGAGAAGTCGTCGCTGCCCGCGGCGGTGCGCTCGGCACGTGCGGCGTAGAAGCACGGATGCATACCGAGCAGGATCAGCCGGCCCGACCGTTTCAAGACGCGCGCGAATTCGCGGAAACGTGTCTCGGGCTGGTCGATTCCATTCGGGAGCCGGTTGACCACGACCAGGTCCACGCTGTCCTCCGCCAGCGGCAGGTCTGCGACGTCGGCATGATGGAAGCTGGCTCGCCCGGGTTGGTGCTCCGGATGTCCAATGGCCGCGTCGACGAACTCTCGGCAGGTGTCGACCCCAGCGACGTGATCGGCGCCGCGACGGATCAGTTCTCGAGTGAGATAGCCTTCGCCACAGCCGGCGTCGAGGACCGACAGGCCTTCGCAGTCACCGATAAAGTCGAGCAACGCCGGGTCGGTCAGCAGGGTTTGGTAGGGATCGAGCTTGTCGCGGACGATCGTGATCCAGAATTCGGCGTTCTTGGCGTAGGCATCCGACACTCGCTCGTCACCCAGCACGACTGCTCCTCGCTCCGTGGGGAGGTCTAGCGTATGGACTTCATGAAACCGACACTCACAGAGCGTGTTCGAGCATCTTCGATACCGCGCTCGAGTCGCGCGCCCAGCGTGTTCACCAGTACAGCTCTTCGGGATCCGAAGGTTGAATCATAGTGCAGCAGGACCGGGATCGCGCTGGTAACCAGGTAGTGCAGGTATGCCTCGTTGAGCTCGGAGAGATCGCCGATCACGTCGGCGGCGGTGTGCGCCAACCCGGTCCTCGAGTCGACGTTGAACTGCCGGGTCTGGGGTATGTCGGCGGAAAATGTGGCCAGGGACCACAACTCGTTGCGCTGCAACAGCGGATGGGTTTCCAGCTCGCGCCGGTACGCACGCGCGGCGTCTGGATCTCCGGTGCGCAGGAGCATGCCGATGACGCCGCTGCGGTACGCGAAGGCGGAGCACCTAGTCGCCGGTGGACTATCGGTTGGGACGGAACCGGTCAGCTTGGTCACCTTGTGCACAAGGATCCCGTAGCCGACGGTCGTGTGCAGTGAGTTGGCGCTGGTGTCGATGAGGTCGGTGAGTTGAACAGCCTTCTCGATCAACAGGTTCGGCTCCGATATCAGCCCGCACGCTGGGTCGATCACGGCGTCGAGGGCCAGGCTTTGACTGCCGCCCCAGCACCGCGCCAGACTCGACACGGTGCCACGCGCGTCCAGCCGCATCGTCGCCGCGGCCGCCTCCAGCGCGGTCGCGACATATTGGATCGATCGGCTCTCGATCAACGGGCCCAGTCGGCCGGTCTGGATGTCGAGTCCGGACTCGACGCATTGATGCAGCGCTGCCTCGAGCCGGGCGGAATGGCTGCGGTCCTCGAGGTAGCGCGCCAGCCCCGGTACCGCCGGCAGCAATTTCTGGAGGGTCGCCCCAGTCACCCCGTCAAGCCACATCGGATCGAGCCACAACCGCGCCAGCGTGCTACTCGGAACGTGCGCCACACACGCCAGGTCCGCCATAGTCAACGAGCCGGCTTCGGCGATGGCTCCGAGTGGCTGAGGCTTGGTCAACCCCGACCCCGGTGCTCGAAGCCTCGTCTCAGCAAACGGCTCGTTGCCGACTGAGGGATCCCCGTATCCACGTCCGGCCTGCACCGGACGCCTAGGAGGGAGAGCCGGGTGACTCATATCACAATGCTATGCCTCGATCAAGGTTCTTTCCATCCGTGGAAACTTCCTGGCCTGCGCTTATGGCTCGAATCAGGCTCGAATCAGAGCCCGGTATGTCAGATCCGGGCCGACCGGAAGGAGGTCGGCAATGGACGCTCCGAACACCCGCCGTCAAGGCGTGGAGGCCGAGCAGGCGCCGACAGAGCGCGCTCGCCAGCCATTCGCCCACCGCGCCATAGCGGCGGCACCAGCGACAGCGCCAAACGAGCCACCTGCACGTCTCTGCACTGATGCCGCACGGTTCCAGACGGCCCGCAGCTGGGTGGTCGTGGAGACGACGGTCGGCCCGGACGACTGCTCTATGGTCCTCGACGGATCCCAGCCCCGAGCCTTCTCCAAACTGACCCGCGCAAGCATTTCCCGCGCTCGCACCACCTCAGCCAATCTCGCTCCACTGATCTGGGAGTGCGTCGAGTCCAGGCAGACCCGCGACAGATCCGCCACACTGCCTGACGGCCGCGCGGTACACATGCTCGCCGTTCCCGTCCTGGGCCCCTCAGGACATGTCGACGCCGCCGCGGTCTGGGCGGGCTACGTCACCGAACAACCCCCGACGCTGCCCGTCGTCGGGGTGATCGAATGGAACCCCGCCGGCATCGCCACTGCCACATCCGCCGCAAACTACCTGCTACGGCTACCCCCAGGTGCCGCTTTCACCGGGCTGACCCTTCCAGAAATCCTGGCCGCGGCCCACCACTGGGACGACCGAACCGGCTTCCTCTCGTTGTTCAACCTCGCCGCCCCAGCCGACCGCTGGACCGGCACCCTCACCAGCAGCTTCGACGACGGCAGCCCGCGGCAACTCCACCTCGCCGCGCGAGTTACCAACCACCCAACGCAACGAACCATCCGCGCGGTCGTCTGCGACATCACCGGGAACCAGCAACCGCAGATCCACCCCGACCCATGCGCAATTGCCGTGCGGCACATGCCGATTGCCGACGGCCACGCAGTCGCACTGGTCGACCTCAAGTCCGGATTCGTCCACGAATGGCTCACCGCGCCAGACAGTCCACTCGCGGGATGGCGCCACCACAACCCCGAGTTCCACCCCGACGATCAACTCCTGATCGCTCAACTCTGCTTCGAACTCGCCGCCGGCTCCCGCCAGCACGCCAACCTGGAAGGCCGCGTCCGATTCGCCGACCGCGACGAGTGGATCGATCTCAAAGGGAAATGGACTCGCATCAGCGACGGTGAGCGGCCCCAGGCACTCCTCGACATCACACCCCTCGCGCCGGACGCGGCACTCATCGTCCCCCGCTGCCATGTCTGCCAACACACCACCAAGCAACCGGGCGCATATCAGTAGCTCAGTCATACGGCACCGCGCTGGGTCGAACGCCACTACAGGTTCAGCACCGGCTCGCACCTACACCGGGCACCCGAACCCTGCGAAGCACACCCGCCCCGGCATAGCCGCCGATCGCTAGCGCTCCCGGCTGCGACGTCCACAACGACGTCGATTTGAAATACATGCAGGTCGCTTCAGGTCAATACACTTGGCATGTAGCTCGTCAATCCCGTCAATGCAGTCTCCCGACCAGCGAAGGTGGTCGATATGAGCACACGGCATTACGCAGCGACAATAGCGATAGCCGCGTCAATCGCGTTCACAGCCGGACCGGCCCACGCGCAGCCACCACCAAGCCCTGGGCAGGCCTGTTTCGTGGAAGGCGCCACGACTCGAGACGCCGCAGGCCGCACCATGTGGTGCAACCCAATGATGACCGGCAACCACAGCCTGGTCTGGCAACTCAGACCAGCAGGTAGCCCCTAGACGAGGCAAAGCCACGCGCCGACAGCAGGACCAAACCCGGCCTCACCCGAGTCTGCCTGGTGCCGAAAAGCCGGGCTGTCGAACACCTTGCCTTAATTCGCGGGTGTGGCTCGCCGCTGATCGCCCCGCAGTCATCCTCACCCGACCAGGCCCAGGACGAGGTTGATGCTGCACGCGATGATCACTGTGCCGTAGATATAGCCGAAGAGGCAGTGCTTGAGGACCTCGGAGCGGATGCCGGAATCGGAGACGTTTGTGTCCGAAACCTGGTAGGTCATACCGAGATTGAACGAGAAGTAGCAGAAGTCCGTGTAGCGGGGTGGCGTCTCGGAATTGAAGTCGATGCCGCCTTCCGGCGCCTGGTAGTAGACCCGTGCGTATCGCGCTGTGTACATCGTGTGTAGTAGCGCCCAGACCGTGAGGACGGCCGTCATCGCGAGGCCCGCGTACAGGGCTTTGTTCTTGTCGGTGCCCGAGACCAGCAATATTCCGATACTCGCGAGACTGCCGACCAGGATGAGCAGCAGCGCGATATCGCCGACTTGGTCGTCGACGTCCGCGGCGGCGGCATGGGCGCGGGTCGCCTCGAAGTCCTTGGGCAGCAGGACTTTCAGGGTCCAGACGACATTGACCGCTGCGGCTGTGATGATGAGGATCAGCAGTCCGAACGGCCATTGTCCCGAGGTGGTCCAGGCGGTCGCACCTGCGATCACGCCGGCGACCAGTCCGACAACGAGCCGCGCGACCCCGGTCATGGCAAGAGGTTAACGTGCCTGGTGGGGCGATCGGCGCAGGCTCGCCAGCACCGCCTGCGCCGCCTGCTCGCCCGATGCGGCCGCGTCGGCGAGCGAGGGCAGCTCGAGCTGATAGTCGCCGGCGAGGTGGATGAGCCCCAGGGGAGCCCGCAGCGTAGGAAGCGAGGTCCGTCGGCCGGGCCCCCAGTAGGGCACGACCCGATGGTGCCGCCGCACGATGCCTTCGCCCAATTTCCCTTCGAGCTCCGGGAATACGGCGAGCAGGTCTTTGGTGAAGCGTGACACGATCTCCGCGTCCGACAGGTCGAACATGGCGTCGGCCTGAGCACCGCCCGCGAAACAGGCCAGTGCCCCACCGGGTTTGCGATCATCGCCCGTGCGCATCGCCGCGGCGTGGTTGAACATGGCTTGGAAGGACAGCTGTGGCGTCGAGACGGCGAAGTAGTCGTCCCAGCGCTGCGGGCCGACATCGTCGGTGAAGAATCCGACGATCACGTAGCGGCCGTAGGCGATATCGTCGAAAGCACCCGCGTACCGCGGTGGAAGATCCGGGATGATCTGTTCGGCGATATCGGCAGGGACGGTCACGATCGCGCGCTCGGCGCGTAGTCGCGCCGGCCGGTCGCCGTGGAGGTAGTCCACGATGACGCCGTCGCCGTCCGGCCGCACCGATCGCACCGTCGTGTTCAGCCGGATGCGCTCGCCCAGGTCGGCCGCGAGTACATCGGTCAGCGTCTGATTGCCGCCCACCGGCAGCGAAAAGTTCGGGATCTTCGCCGGATCGGCCAGAGCGATGCCTACTGACGTGACGAGCTGCGTCGCGGCGGTCTCCCCTACCTCGCATCCCATCCACTGCGCCGACCACGACCGTACGACGGCGGCGGCCAGCTCGGACCGGACACCCTTCAGCAGATATGAGGCCGGTTTGGCGTCGAGCCGTGCGCGGACCCGCTGGGCGATACGAGACTGCGATTCCAGGAACGGCATGGCCGCCAGGATGCGGGCGCCGACGATGGCCATGCCGATGCGGTCCGTCATCGACATGCGCGTACGGAACATGAGCGCGAGGGGATTCGAGGTGTCGACCGTTCTGCCGTTCAGGTGCAGCGCGACGCTCTTGCCTGCGAGCGAGCCTCGTTCGATGCCGTGCCGGTCGAGGGCTTCGATCAATGTGCCTGTGCCCTCGGTGAATTGGGTGCCGACGTTGATCCAGTAATCGCCCTGGCGGACGGTCTCGACGCGGCCGCCGGTGCGATCGCCGGCCTCGAGAACGACCACGTCGGTTTCTGTGGACAGGGTGGTCGCGGCCGTCAATCCCGCGATTCCGGCACCGATGACGACTACCGCGGTGGTCTCTTCATGTGATTCGTGCGTTGTCATTTCGAACTCCTTTGTTCCGATCGATGTCGAGGCGGGGTATTCAAGCCTTGGCCGGCGCGCCGTTGACCGCCTTGACTTCGGTGCGCTGGTTGTGCGCATCGAACACTCGATAGGCGCGGAAGTACGTCAACATCTGCAGGCCCCAGGTGGACAAAGCGCCGATGTAGAAGAGGGTGTGCTCGGCATCGTCGCCCGGAATGTGGATGAAGTCGTAGATCGAGGCGATAACGAATCCGCAGGCCGTGGCGACCGCGGTCCAGACGGCGTGCCCGCGCTCGCCGATGTTCCACAGCCGCTTGGCGAAGTAGACCAAGAACATCGTCGTGAGCACGTTCACCACGATGTAGAAGATTTTGCCGGGAGTGCCGATCTCCTCGGCGAATTGGCTGAGCACGAAGCCCGCCGCGCCTGCCAGAGCGAACACGCCGATGTCCACCCCGACAGACGGCTTGTATCGGTGGGTCACGCCCATCAATCCGAGGACGAGGATGAGCGTGATGCCGACCGACCGGGAGAACGCGTCCAGGAAGTACGCGAAGGCGTACATGGGGCTGTCATGTCCGGCCTTGATCAGCCCGTAGATCAGGAAGTTCGTACCCGAGGTGGCGACAATGATCCATTCGAGGCCGAGCAGATAATTCTTGTAGTTGCGAATGAACTTGATGCCGTAGGTGAATCCCACGGCGATCATCCAGATGTCCGCAGCCGCGAAAAGCAGTTCTCGAATGGACATTGTTACTCCTTGAATCGGGAAATCAGACGACCTGCACGGGTGGCCGGAGCGCCGTGCGGTCGGGTCGAGCGGAGGGTTATTTCGTGAGGACTGCCAGACGGTCCGAGGCGCGGTCGGCGAGCCAGCCCACGTAGAGCGCGGGCCCGCTGACGAAACTCGGGCCGAAACGCTTGCGCCCGTGCCAGATCGCGGCCAGGTCGTCGTGCAGCGCCTTACCGGCGACGTGGTCGGCCAGCAGATGACCGACGTACTGGGCCTGGGCGAAGCCGTGGCCGTTGCAGGCGAGGGAGTAGAGCACATTGTCGGAGGCCTCGCCGGCGACTGGAAGCCAGGTGGAGCTCATGCCGATCCAGCCGCCCCATGCGCTCTGCGCCTTGACATCTCGCAGTCCTGGGAAGCGCTCGTGGAATCCGCGGACCAGGTCGTCGGCGACCTTCTGGTCCGGTGTGCGGTCCGGCAGCGGGTTCCGGCCGGTCTGGAGCCGGCGGGTGCCGAACACGATGGTGCCCCGAGGGGTGACGCGGTAACTCTCGAGGATCATGTGCAGCGTGACCATCGGAGCGCGACTGGTCCAGCCGATCTCGTCGAGCCGCTCGGCCGCGACGGGTTCGGTCTCGACCAGCGAAGTCCACACCGGACTGGCGAGACGCTTCGGCGCGATGGACAGGCCCGCACTGTAAGCGTTGGTCGTCAGCAACGCCTTTCGCGCCCGCACCCGGCCATCCGGAGTCGCGACGATGACCTGGTCACCGGTGTCGGTGACATCGCTTGCCGGGGTGTGCTCGTAGACGTGCACACCGGACGCGATCGTCGCGGCCCGCAGGCCGAGAACGAACTCACCCGGATTGAGCGTGCCACCGACGCCCTCGCGTACGCCGCCCAGGAAGCCCTCCGGCAGGCCCGCCGCCCGGCCCTCGACGAATTCGGCCGAGGATCCGGCCTCGGCCATCGCCTTCGCGTTGCGGCGTGCGTGCCGCAACTGTCCTTTGGAGACGGCGGCCATCACGATGCCCTCGTGCTGGAAGCCGCACTCGATGTTGTGGCGGATGATGGCCTCTTCGGCGAAGTGCACCGAATTCTCGGCGTACCGGTACAGGTTTCGCAGGCGTTCGGGTTTGAGCAGCAGCCGCAGCAGCTCCGGGTCGGCGGCGATGGAGTTGGTGACGTACCCGGCGTTGCGGGAGCTGGCGCCCCAACCGAGGGTGTGGGATTCGAGCAGCACCACATCCGCGCCGTTCTCGGCCGCGCGCAAGGCCGCCGACATGCCGCCCACACCACCGCCGATCACCACGACATCGCAGGTGATCTCCTCGTCCAACGGCGGTTCCGCAGTGGCAGGCGTTGCCGCCCAACCGGTTTCGTGAAGCAGTTTCATGACGATCCCTTCTCTTCATGGGGGATCACCGCGGTGCCACGGGCACGTACCGCGAGCAGCGGTGAATCCAGGACTCGAGAACGGCCGGACTCCCCGGCCGCGCGGCAGACCACACGGAGCTCGAAATCGACTGTGCGGCTCCGGTTACCCTTCTTCACCAGCCGGGCCTCGGCTTCGACGACGTCGCCGCCGCGCACCGGGGCAAGGAATTCGACTGAGGAATATCCGGCGAAAAGGCCCTCATGACCGTCGATCGCGATCGACAGGTCGGTGCCGACGTCGCCGAACAGTTTCAAGGCGAACGCGCCGTCGACGAGGTTACCGGCGTAGTGGGCATCGGAGAAGGCGACATACCGCCGGTGGATTGCCGTGCTCATGAGATCTCCTCGTGGATCGGCCCGAGCGCGCGGCACTGCGCCTGCCCGTCGATTTCGACGCCGGGGTAGCCGCGCTTGGCGATCTCGGTGCACATCCGGCGGTACTTGCCGACGCCGCCCACGTAGCCCATGAAGGTGCTGGGCTTGCCTGCCACGTTCGAGCCGCGGTACCAGGACTCGGTGGTTGCGTACAGCGTTGCGGCAACGGTCTTTTCGGTGACGTCGACCCAGTCGTCTTGACCTTCGGCTGTGGCCTCGACGACCGTGGCGCCGCGCTCGCGGGCGTGCTCCATCAGGTCGGCGATCCAGTCGACGGCCTGCTCGATGGTCATCACCACGTTGCTGGCGAGCGCGGGACTCTGCGGGCCCGCCACCATGAAGAAGTTGGGGAAGTCCGCGGTCATGATCCCGAGGTAGGTGCGGACACCGTCCTGCCAGACGTCCTGCAGCTTCCGGCCGGACGCGCCGGTGAGCCCGAGCCCGTACAGCGGGCCGGTGAAGGCGTCGAACCCGATAGCGAGCACCAGCGCGTCGGCCTCGTAGGTGTTCTTCGGGGTGACGATCGCGTTCGCGGTCATCGTCTCGATCGGCTCCTCGCGTAGCGACACCAGCGAGACGTTGGGCCGGTTGAAGGTCTCGTAGTAGTCGGTTCCGAAGCAGCTGCGCTTGGCGCCGAACGGGTGATATTTGGGCACCAGGAGTTCGGCGGTGGCCGGGTCCCGAACGATTTCCCGGATCTTGTCGTGCAGGAATTCCGACGCGGTCCGGTTCGCTTCGGCGTCGACGAGCAGGTCGGCGAACTCGGCGCCGACGCCGTTGAATCCGCTGAGCTGGTAGGCGCGTTCGTAGCGTCGGCGGCGTTCCTCGGCCGGTACGTCCAATGCCCGGTCGGTGGCGGGGCGGTCGGGGATGCCGCCGGGCGAGTGCCGGCATTCTTCTCGGATCGCCGGGTACTCGCTCTTGATGGATTCGACCTGCGCCGCGGGCAGTTCCGCGTTGCGGGCCGGCATCACATAGTTCGGCGTGCGCTGGAAAACCGTGACGTGCTCGGCGACTTGCGCGATCAGTGGAATGGCCTGCACCCCGGACGATCCGGTGCCGATTACGGCGACCCGCTTGTCCGCGAGGTCGTCGAGCGAGATGTTCCAGCTGCTGGTGGAGACCTGGAGTCCGGTGAAGTTCCCGAGACCGGGCACGTCGAAATCCTTTGGGGTGGAAAGGCCTCCGGCGCCCGAGATCAGGTAACGGCCGCGGCGGGTTTCGCCGTTGTCCAGCCCTACTTCCCACAACCGCTCGGCCGCATTCCAGGTGGCGGCGACCACGCGGGTACCGAAGGTGAAGTGCTTGCGCAGGTCGAAGCGGTCGGCGACGTGGTTGATGTAGGCGAGGATCTCGGCCTGCGGCGCGAAGCGCTGACTCCAGGTCCATTCTTGTTGGAGCGCTTCGTCGAACGAGTACGAGTAGTAGATGCTCTCGACGTCACAGCGCGCACCCGGGTAGGTGTTCCAGAACCAGGTGCCGCCGACATCGGGTCCGGCTTCGAAGCCCGCGAAGGACCATCCGGCGGTGGTGAGCCGGTGTGCGAGGTAGAGGCCGGAGAATCCGGCGCCGACGCCGATGACGTCGACGATCCCGTTGTCCGCGGTGGGAGTGGAGTTCATGGAGAGTGCGCTTTCGTCGAAGTGGTGGTTACAGGGGCAGGTCGGGGGAATCGACGCCGACCACGCGGTCGCCGCAGAACACCCGGACCGATTCGCCGGGGGCGTGACCGCCGATTCCCGCAGTGCCCCAAAAGCTTTGGGCCGAGCCGTCGGCGAGATCGGCGATCTTCGCGCCGTTCACGCGTACCTCCCCGGACCGGATGCGCGCGCCGATGTCGATGGCGTGGTCCACGTCGCGGCCGAAGACGTAGGCGTCCAGGCCGGAGGGGTTGGCGTTGGCCGCGCGCAGGGCGTCTTCGTCGGACTCGACGCCGTGCAGGGTGATGAGCGGTCCGAACAGCTCCGCGGTCGCGACCGCCGGGTCGATGCCCGAGGCGACAGTGGGCGAGAGGAAGAAGCCTTCGAGCTCCGGCAGTTTCGCGGGCTGATCGATGATCGCTCCGTGGGAGCGCAATGCGTCGATGCGGTTGTGCAGGGTGGCGAAGTGCGGGGCGTTCGAGATGGGGCCCAGCTGCGTGTTCTCGTCCAGGGAGTGGCCGATCTCCAGGCGGGCCAGGCGATCCAGCAGTGCCTCACGCAGCGGTTCGACAAGACTGTTGTGCGCCAGCACCTTTCCGGGTCCCTCACACCACTGGCCGTTGAGTTTGGTCATGCCGTCGAGGAGGCCGTCGGCGGTGACGTCGATATCGGCGTCGGCCAGCACCAGCGCCGGATTGTTGCCGCCGAGTTCGAGCTGGAGCACCTTGAAGTCCTCCACCGCCGCCCGGGCGATGGCGCGACCGGCGTTCGGGCCGCCGGTAAACGAGACGATCTGCACCCGATGATCGCCCGTGATCGCGGCACCCACATCGCCCGCACCGTGCACGAGTTGCAGTGCGCCCGAGGGTAATCCGGCCGCGACGAAGCACTCGACGATGATCTGCGCGCTACTGGGCGCATGCTCCGAGGGCTTGAGGATGACGGGGCACCCGGCGGCCAGCGCACTGGCCACCTTCGCGGCGGGGATGAAGCTCGGGCCGTTCCACGGGGTGAGGATGGCCGCCGGTCCCCATGGGACCTTGTACAGCCGCACGTCGCGCCCGTCGGCCGGCAGGGCCGTGTGGCGCGGGATGGTGCGCAGATCCGCTGCGGCGGAACGGATCCGATGCGACAGGAATTGCGCGACCAGTCGCGTCTTGGCGATCGGGACACCGCTGGTGAGGGCATCGGTCCGAGCGATGTCCTCGATCCGGGTCGCGACGAGGTCGGCCGCGCGGTCCAGCACGGCGGCCCGTTCCGCGCTCGCCGCGTCGTCCCAGCGTGCGAAGCCGTAGGACAGTTCCGCATGGCGTAGGGCGCGTTCCACGTCCGCGGGACGGGTGGTGACGGCGCGGTGCACGGGATGTCCGGTATTGGGGTCGAGATTCCAGGCATCCGGGATGGCCACGCATTCGGACCATTCGTCGGCGATGTAGTTGATCGGCTGGGGCAGTTGCGGATTCGACATCTGCAGGTTCCTTGGGGGTTCGATGGGATTAGACGGTGAGGTCGGCGACGATGCGGGTCACCTCGCCGGACTTCATCGCCTCGAAACCCTTGTCGAGCGCGCGGAACGGGATGACGTCACTGACCATCTCGTCGAGCAGCAGGCTGCCCTGCAGATACAGGCGGGCGAACTGGGTGATGTCCTCATGGGCCTGGCCCGACCCCATGTAAGAGCCGATCAGGCGCTTCTCACCGAAGAAGAAATCCGAGGCCGGGAGCGTCAATTCGGTTCCGTCGGGTGCGATTCCGACCAGGCACGCGGTACCGGTGGCGCGCAGCACCGACAGCGCGGTGGCCGCGGTCCGCGCCGATCCGACGGCCTCGAACGCGTAATCCACGCCGTCACCGAGCAGGTCCTTGATCTCGGCGGGAACGTCGGACGCACCGTGCACGGTGTGCGTGGCACCGTAGGTTCGCGCCGCGGCGAGCCGGGCCTCGTCCAGATCCACGGCGACGATCGCCGAGGCGCCGGCCAGGCGCGCACCCTGGATGATGGCCGAACCGACACCGCCGCAACCGATTACGGCGACCGTAGCGCCGGGTCGCACCTGCGCGCCGCGGAATACCGCGCCGATACCGGTGATGATGCAGCACGAGAGCAGGCAGCCCACCTCGAGACCCACCGCAGCGGGCATCTTCACCAGCGAGTTCTCCCGCATCAGCGTGTGCCGGGAGAACGCGCCGACATCGCCGAGCCGCTCGACGACCCGGCCGTCGGGCAACTGGAAGGCGGGCCGGGGACGCTGCCGGATCTGCGCGGCACGCTGACACTGGGTCGAATGCCCGACCTGACAGTTGCGGCACAGCCCGCACGACGGGGTCAGCGCGCCGACCACTCGATCGCCGGGACGCAGCGAAGTCACCGCGGACCCAACGGATTCCACGACGCCCGCGAGCTCGTGTCCGACGACCACGGGCAGGTCGGCGCGCACGGTGCCGGTCATGTAGTGCAGATCGCTGTGGCACAGGCCGACATTCGAGACCGCGACACGGACTTCGTGCGGCTCCGGATCGTCCACCTGGATCTCGGTGAACTCCAGGGGTTCGTTCAGCGCGGTGAGCAGCGCCGCTTCGGTGGTGATCATTGTCGTCTCCGATCTACTTGCTCGGTGCGGGCGCCGGCGGCGCCGCGTTCTTCGCCGCCCAGAAGCCCTCGACGCCTTCGCTGAAGGCGCCGGACTCCCAGGCCAGGCGGGCCGCTTCGTCTTCCCGTGCGAAAGCGGCCTCGATGTCTTCGGGACGAGGGCGCAGCAGTCCCAGATGCAGTGCGCTGATGCGGGGATCGGAATTCCACTCGCGGACTACAGCGGCCGCGCGATCCACCAGTGCCTCCGGGGCGACGATCTCGTCGAGCAGGCCGATCCGCAGCGCCTCGTCGGCGCCGATCCGGTTCGAGCCCAGGATGATTCGCATCGCGTGATTGCGGACCAGGCGGCGCAGGAGAATGCTCGAGGCGTTGGAAATGATGATTCCGCGATGGTTTTCGGGCTGGAAGTATTCGGCGGCCGGGCTGCCGATCCGGGCGTCGCAGCACAGGGTGAGCTCCGAGGCGCCGCCGACCGCGATCCCGTTGACGGCCGCGATCACGGGGACTTTCGTCTCGAGAATCGCGCGGGTGATGTCGTGGAAGGTCGCGAACGCCGCCCGGATCTCGTAATAGGTGGCCGGAACCTGCTGGAGATCCTCGCCGGCGGAGAAGGCCCGGCCCGCGCCCGTGAGCACGATCCCGCGAACTCGCTCGCCCGCGCCGAAACGGCGGATGGTCTGCGCGAGCAGCAGCCGGGTGCGCATATCCAGCGCGTTCAGCTTGTCGGGACGATTCAGCGTGAGCACCGCGACGTCGTCGTCGATACGAATGTCCAAGTGATTGCCGGTCAGATCCGGTCCCCCTCTGCCGTGCCGTGCCGGTTGCAGGTCATAGGTGACGCCGGGTCGCTCGGCGGCCCGCGCCCGCAGTGCCGGCTTCGACACCCGCTCCGACGGTGTGCGCGGAAAGTCGTCGACGAATTCCACGTAGCGCGGAACCTTGAAGCGCGCCAACTCTTTTCGTGCGGCGTCGACGATCCGTTGCGCGGTCTCCTCGCACCCCTCGACGCCGGGAGCGAGTTGCACGAAGGCCTTGACCTCCTCGCCGAACAGTTCATCCGGGACGCCGAGCACCGCCGCCGCGACGACGACGCGATCGCGCTCGAGCGCCCTTTCGACCTCCGCGCTGGCGATGTTCTCCCCGCCGCGCCGGACCATGTCCTTGAGCCGGCCCACCAGGCGGTAGCCGCCCGCCTCTCGCACCGCCACATCGCCGGTGTGCAGCCAGCCGCCGCGCAGCACCTGCGCGGTATCGCCGGGCCGGTTCCAATAACCGAGCATCATCGGCAGGCCCGAGGTGATCAGCTCACCGGATTGCCCCTCGGCGACGTCGATCCCGTGCGGGTCGACCACCCGGACCTGCTTGGTGGGTACCTGGCGGCCCAGCCGTCCGCTGCCGACATCCGCGCTGTCCTCGGGCAGGCTGACCAGGTCGACACCGCTTTCGGTCATCCCGAAGATCTCTCGCCACGGCGCACCCCAGCGCTGTTCCAGCTGCTGATGCAGGGCGGCGGGGATGGCCGAGCACAGCACAATGCGCAGCCGGTTGTCGCGGTCCTGGGGATCGGGCGATTGCTTGAACAGCAGCGTCGGCATCGACCCGAGCACATAACAGAACGTGGCCCGATGCCTGCGCACGTCGGCCATGAATCCCGAGGCCGAGAACCGGGGCAGCACCACCAGCGGCGCGGCGATCGTCAGGCACAGCGCGGTGTTCCACTGCGGATCCATGTAGGAGAACGGCTGCGAGGTGAGCGCCACATCGTCGGAGCCGAGGCCCGCCGCATGGGCGCAAACCCACCCGAGCCTGACCCAGTAGTCGTGGGTCAGCATGCATGCCTTCGGGAATCCGGTTGTCCCCGAGGTGTATTGGAGGTTCGCGAGCGTGCCGCCGGTGATTTCCGCCGCGGGCGCGTCCACAGGAAACCGGGTGAGCTCCCCGGGCGCGGCGACGTCGATGACCCGGACATCGGCCAGATCGCTGTTCGCGGTGCGCACCTCGTCGACGAGCGGGGCGTGCGCCGCGTCGGTGAACACCAGCCGCGCACCGGAATCCCGGAGCACGAATTCCAGATCGGCGCGCCGATACGACGAGTTCACCGGCACCGCGACCGCGCCCGCGGCAAGGATCGACAGCCAGGCGACCGGCCACCGCACCTCGTTGGGCAGCATGATCGCGACCCGGTCGCCCGGACGGACACCGTCCTCCTCGACCAGCCGCCGCGCCAGACGCGCGGTCCAGTCGGCGATCTCACCGAAGGTCCAGGAACCCTCCTCGAACCGGAGGAACTCACGGTCCCGGGAATGCCTGGCCTGATGCGCCAGGAGCCCGACAAGCGTGTCGATCGGCGGGTCCATGGCCAGGCTTGCGATGTCGCCGGCCCGATCTGGATGAACTGAATCTTCGTGGATCACGGGGTCCTCTTCGGAGATTTGCGATGGCGAGCGGCTCGTAGACGGGAGCCGGCTTGTGATGCCAGTCATAACGATAATCCGATACGATCATTTGATCAAGTCATTTGACTCAGTCGATGAAAAACGCAGGCTGTCCGGCATCAATTCACCTTGACGACTGGTAGTGTCAGAATTGACTTGATCAAGTGATCAGAAAACTGGACAGGAGTAGCGCATGGCACGCATCCCCTCCACCGAACGTCGCGCCGATCTGGTGGCCGCCGCGGTGCGCACGATCGCCGCTCGCGGCGTGGACGGGGCGACGACCCGCAGCATCGCGCAAGAGGCCGGCGCCCCGCTCGCGACTCTGCACTACTGCTTCGCCACAAAAGAACTGCTGTTCGCCGCCGTCTTCGAGCACGTCGCCGCGCAGTACCGGGATGTGCTGACGCGCAACGACATTCACGGCGATGTGCGAACTGGTGCGCGGGCGTTGCTGAGCGGGGTGATGGAGTGGTACCTCGCGAACCCGGAGCTCGCCGCGGCCATCATCGAATTGATCAGCTGGGCTCGCCGCCAATCGGACAAGCAGGCCGAGATGGTCTACAGCGAGGCGTTCACGACGATGCGCACGATCATCGAGTCCGCCGCGACCGCCTCGGGCGAGACGATCGCGCCGGACACCCTCGATGCGCTGATCTACCTGGTGACCACCCTGTCGGATGGGTTCGCCCTCAACTGGCTGGTGTTCACCGATGAGGCCGCGGCCCGACGCCAGATGGAGCTCACCCTGGGCGCATTGGACGCCTGGATGGCCGTCAATCTCGGGTCCGAGCTCAGCGCACAGAGTGCACGGCCCGCCCCCGAGGAGGCACCGCGCCCGCTCATGTCGTGGGTGAGCACGCGCTGAGCCTGCCCGCCTCGGCGACCAGCCAGTTCAACGACGGATCCGTCCGTTCCATCCACTCCGGATGCCACTGGACACCGAGCACCGGCCGGCCCGGCAGTTCGACCGCCTCCACTACGCCGTCGGCCGTGCGGCCGGTGACGACCAAGCCGGCGCCGCAGCGGTCGACCGCCTGGTGGTGCCAAGAATTCGTCACCGCGCTCGCACCGAAGATCCGTTCCGCGACCGATCCGGGCTCGAATCGCACCTTGTGATCGTCCGCGCCGTCGGTGACCGGCGGCGACATCGACAGGTGCTCTATCGAGCCCGGCGGCAGATGCGGGATCAAGGTGCCACCCAGCGCGACATTGAGGATCTGCAGGCCGCGGCACACGCCGAGCACCGGGATGTTCTGATCCAAAGCGGCACGCACCAGCGCGATTTCGAAGCGGTCGCGTTCGACATCGTGGACCATCGGATCATCGCGCGGATCCACCTCCGCGACCGCCGCCGGATCACCACCCCAGCACGCCGGATGCACATCCTGCCCCCCGGTGATGATCACCCCGGATAGCCAGTGGCACAACGCTTCCGGATCGGCGTCGTAGGGCAGGTTCACCGGAACTCCGCCCGCCCCGGCGATGCGCTCGGAGAAGTCGGACATGAAGGCGTCCGCGAACAGATGGCCGTAGCGGGAATCCAATCCCTTGATCAATCCGAGCCGGACCCGCCGGCCGGTGGTGCCGATCAGCGGCCGGATCGTCTCACGCGCGGTCACGGGAACTCGAAGTATCGTGCCGATTCCCATTCGGAGAGCTCGGCGAACTGGTCGCCGCCGGTGGTGTGGAACTGCATCCACTCCCAGCGTCGCGTGCCGACCCAGTAGCCGACGAATTCGTCGCCGAGTTGCTCGCGCAGGATCGGATCGGTTTCGAGCGCGGCGGCCGCCTTGGTGATCGTGTCGGGCAGCCGCTCCAAATCCGGTACACACCAGGCCAGATCGCTGACCGGCTCGGGTGGCTCGAGCGCACCATCGAGTCCGGCGATCACGCCCGCGAGAATGGTGGCGACCGCGAGATACAGGTTCGCGTCCGCGCCGGGCAGGCGGTACTCGAGCCGGGACTGGGCCGGATGCCCGCACACCGCGCGCACGGCGGTGCTCTTGTTGGCGATACCCCAGGTCACAGTGGTCGGCGGACCGCTCAGATCGACCAGGCGGCGGTAGGAGGTGATCTGCGGCAGCATCACCGAGGTCGCGCCCCGCATGGTCGCGAGCAGTCCGGCGACGGCGTGCCGCATGGTGTCCGACGGTCCGTCGGGTGCGTAGAACGCGTTGACTCCGTCACGTTGCAGGGACAGGTTCACGTGCGAGGCCTGCCCGTACCCGGCGGTCGGCTTGGCCATGAACGTCACCGTGTGGCCGAGCTCGAAGGCGACCTCGCGCATGACCTGCCGGGCGCGAGCCCAGTTGTCGCACACCGACAGTGGATCGCCGGGCACCAGATTCAGCTCGACCTGGCCCGCCGCGTCCTCGTCACTCCAGGCTTCCCACTCGATGCCGATCCGGTCGAGGCGTCGCGCGACCGCCGACATGTAGTCGACCCAATCCTTCGATTTCGCAAGGTGATACGCGGTCCCGGCGGAACCGCCGAGCGGGGTCAGATCGCGGTATCCCTTGGCCCGCGCCTCGTGGATGGACTCCTGGAACAGGGTCGCCTCGATCTCCACCGCGATGGTCGCGGTGTAACCGCGTGTCGCCAGCCGGTCGACCAGGGTGCGGGCCAGATTGCGCGGACAGATCCCGATCGGGCTGCCGTCGGCCTGCCAGTAGTCGCCGATCACCGAGCGCAGGCCGGGCTCCCACTCGATCAACGTCGACAGGTCGGGCCGGAACTGCACGTCGGAGACGTGCCCACGCCACTCCGGGAAGGGGAATCCGAAGGTCGGCGCATTGCCCAGGTCGAGCCCGAACAGCAGATCGGCCATCGCGAACCCGGAGCCCGCGCTCGCGGCGAACTTCTTGCGTGCCACGTTCTTTCCGAGGAAACAGCCCTCATGATTGGTGGCTTCGAGCCGGACGGTGTGCACCGCGTCATCGAGATCGACTGTGGCGGTGGTGATTTCAAACATCGTAACGAACCTTCCAGGAAGCAGCGACCAGCACCGACAGCTGCGAGAGCGTGCCGCGCACGCCGACCAGACCGGTGGACAGCGCGGCGATCAGATCGTCGGCACCGGAGAAGATCCCGGCCAGCAGTTCCGGCGGCCCCGCGATGACATAGTGGGTGTCGCCCGCACCGACGACATGCTGATCGATGCCGTCCGGGCCCTCCGTGATCGCGACGAGCATGTTGGGAATGCCCGGCACCGATCGCGCGGCGGCCCAGAACGACTCCGCGGCCGCCCGCCATTCCGGCAGCGGCGGCGACAGCAGCGCCTGCACCGCGACCGCGAGATCGTCAGCGTCACTGAGCTCCCCGACGAGGGCGCACCGGCCGTTCAGGTCGACGGTCACGCTGATATCGGGCTCGGCGAACACGCCGCTCGACACCGCGACGACATCGTCGGCGATGGTGACCGTGACGGCCTGCGGGGTGTCATGGGAGCGCACCGCGATCGTGCCCGCGCACGCCGCGACGGCGTCCCCGCCCTGGGCGCGTACGGAATCGGCGATGGTACGGCCGATCAACCGGACCATCGGACTGGCATCGTCCTCGATCCGGATGTCGACCCCGCCGACCGTGCCGGACCCGCGTACTGCGAGTCCGATCGTCGTTTCGGTCATCTGATTGTCCTTTCGATTCGACGAGATCGCGTGCGCGGCAGACCAGCGGCGGTGGATCCCGGTAACACGACTTCATAGTCAAATGACTGAGTCATGTGACTATGATAGTGAGGCACAGATCACTCCCTGTCAATAACTTGCGAGGCTTTCCATGAACGACCAGACCCCCGAGTGCTGGAATCTGCTCGACGACAATGCCGCGGCGATGGCCCGCATCTTCGGCCAGATCATCCCGAAAACTCTGCGCGAGCTGGGGCCCGAGCAGGCTCGCGCTGCGGCGAATACGGACGCGCCACCCGAGCCGATGATTCCTTTGGATAAAGTTGATCAACTGACCATATCGACGCGCGACGGCGGCGCGATCCTCGCCCGCCGGTATCGCCCGGACGGGACGCCCAGCGGCGACTTCGCGCCCGCTGTCGTCTACCTGCATGGCGGCGGATTCGTCCTCGGCACCCTCAACGGTGCGGACGAGCTGTGCCGAGCGATCGCCGCGGGATCGGGCTGGACTGTCGTCTCCCTGGAATACCGCCTGGCTCCCGAAAACCCTTATCCCGCAGCGCTACACGACTGCGTCGACGCCTTCGCCTGGCTGATCCGGAACGCCTCGGAACTCGGCATCGACCCGGATCGAATCGCCATCGCGGGCGACTCCGCCGGCGGCAATCTCGCCGCCGCGCTGTGTCTGCACCGCCGCGACGCGGGCCTGACCCTCCCCCGCACCCAGATCCTGGCCTACCCCGCCGTCGACGACACCTTCACCACCCCCGCATGGACGGAGTTCGCCGACGCACCGCTGCTCAGCGCCGCCGACGCCCAGTGGCTCTGGGAACAGTACGTCGGCCCGAACCACCCCGGCGGCGACCAACTCGCCGCGCCCCTGCGCGCCGCAACACTTCGCGATCTCCCACCCGCCCTGATCATCACCGCCGAAGTCGACCCGCTCCGCGACGACTCAGAGGCATACGCGGCACGGCTGTGGCGCGACGGAGTTCGGGTGACCTTGACCAGATACTCCGGCGTCTTTCACGGCTTCCTCTCCGAGGTCGCCCTGTTCCCCCAGGCCAACCATGCGATCGACGAAATCTGCCTGTATCTGAGCGAATTCGCGAGGAAATAGCTCAACCCGTTCGGCAACGTGGCTGTAAGGGTGAATTCCGAGACCGGTTATCGGCGAATTCCGAGGTCACTCAGGGGCGATCCAGGGCAGCCGTATCGGCGAATTTTGAGGTCACCTCGCTCGGCGTGTCAGGTCGCCGGGCGTGTCAGGAGGCAAGCCGTGATGATGTCGGTGAGATTGGTGGCGGCGCCGAGCATGCCGCATATCGCGCTGTCCGGCGGACAGCGCGATCTCACGAAACGCGCTCAATACCAACGAATGGTCGTCTGGAAGTCATTGAGCCGGAACGGCCTGGATGAACCTGAGTGAGGCATGATCTGCGGGACGATGAGGTCGCGAGGTCCAGACGTTCCTCACCGTCACCAGCGACTGTAGTCGCGAAGCCGCCGGCGCGAAGCGTGTCGGGGTAAGCGGTTTGTGTCGCGGGCCCGGCCGCGTTCGCTGTGGTGATGGCTCGTAATTCGCCGATAATCTGCTGGTCAGAGCACGGTTTCCAGTGACTGTTGAGCGTCGGTGAATGCCGGTTGCTGCGCCATGGAAGCCTGAGCAGTGGTGCTGACGGTGTTGTTGAGTGCGGCGGTGCGGGTGAGTCGGTAACTGTCGGTGCCGGTTTCGATGATCTGCCCGCCGAAGGTGAGCCGGTCGACGATTGCCGCGCAGAGCCGCGGTTCGGGAAAGGTGTTCGACCAGCCGGAGAACGCCTCGTTCGAGGCGATAGCGACAGAGTTCTTCTCCTCGCGCTCGGTCAACACCTGGAACAACAGCTCCGCGCCGCGCTTGTCGAGCTCCATGTATCCCAGTTCGTCAATGCAAAGCAGATCGACTCGCCCGTAGCGGGCGATCGTCTTGGCCAGGACCTTCTCGTCGGCCGCCTCGACCAGCTCGTTCACCAATTTCGTTGCCAGAGTGTATTTCACGCGATAACCGCGCATCGCGGCCTCGGTGCCCAACGCGATCAGCAGGTGGCTCTTGCCGGTCCCGGAGTCCCCGATCAAGCAAAGCGGGGTGCCTTTCTTCACCCAGTCGCAATTGGCGAGGGTGTTGACCACTGCGGGGTCGATGTTGGGGTTGGCGTCGAAGTCGAAGGCCCGCAACGATTTATCGCGCGGGAATCCGGCGGCGCGGATGCGGCGTTCGGAGCGCCGCCGTGCCCGGTCATCGCATTCGACGAGCAGCAGCTCGGCCAAGAACGCCCGATAGCTCATCTGGTCGCGTGTGGCGGTTTCGACGAGGTCGTTGAACTGGGTGCGGATGCTGGGCAGGCGCAGCATCCGGCATGCCTGGTCGACGGCGGTGTCAGCGGCCTGGTCGGTCATGCGTGGCGGCGCGGGGTCGGGCTGGTCATCTAGGGATTCCCTTCGGCGGTTCTCGGTTTGGTGATGCGAAGCAACTGGTCATAAATGGCGACCGAGGGCAGGGGCCGGGTATCGGGCGGCAGGTGCGCCAGGCGCCGCGCGGTCAGCGACGCAACCGGATCCGGATCCTGGTCGGGTTCGTCGAGATCGACGACGTGAGCGCGCCGCGGAGTGGCTTCGGCCGCCTTGCGGGCCTCGAGAGCGACCGCGTCCGCGGTCAGCGCGCCAACGCGCAGCGCGGCATCCAAGCCGGCGACGACCTGCTCGTGGGGCATGCTGCGGTGCAGCAGAAGAACTTCGATGATCGCGCGGGTGCCGTCGCGCTCGCCGTGGGCCTTGCGGACCGCGGCCCACCACGCGTCGTGGCTTTAGCGAACTTGCCGCTCTGGCGGGCTTGCTGGAGCGCGGTGGCCCCGGCCATCGCGCCGGGCTCGCGGATCATCGCTTCGAGATAATGATCGAGCTCCACCCGCGTCAACGCCTTGCCGATCAAGCGTTCGTGGCGGGCGATCTCGGTGCGGCAGTCACAGACGACCAGCCAGGAAGCATGCAACAGGATCCGGACCGGGCGGCCGATGAACCGGATCGGGACACTGTATTGTTGGTCCGCGCCGCGACCATCGAATACCGATCCACCCGGGTAGCCAGCCACGATCCGGTCTCGAACTCCTCGACAGGCAGCCGTTTCAGCGTCGGCGCCTCCACCGCGAAATGCTCGCCGATCGTGCGCGCCCGCGCTCCGATCCGCCGCGCCAAATCGTCTGTGTCTGCGGAATGAATACCTGCGGCGGTTCGCGGCCGGCCTCGACCCTGATCTGCGGTTTGCGCCGATCAACGTAATCACGGGCGGTCTGATAGGCGACGTCGGTCATGCCGCGCTCATCCATCAGCCGCTCGAAGATCCGCTTGATCGTGTGCCGCTGCTTGCGGGGCGCATCCAGATCCGCCCGCAGAGTCTCGTCGATGAACGGTTTGAACGGATCCAGCTTCGACGCCCGCGCCGGATACTCCTTGCGTTTCTCCGGGAACGCCGAGGTCAGTGCGGCGTTGACCGTGTGGTAGCCGACGTTGTACTTACGCCGTAGTTCCCGCCCCGACATCCCCGCTCGCGAGTCCCGCCGGATCGCCGCATACAGCTGTGCCTTGGATTGGTTCGGCGGCACGGGTCAGCTCCTACGGGCCGATGCAGAGTGATAGCAGGGTGATCCTGCCACCGCAACCCGTCAGGTGGTGCCAAAATTCGCCGATACCAACCACTTCCGAACCGAACCGGTACCAGGATTCACCGATCAACGGTCTCGCGATTCACCGATAGAACCAGCCAACGATCTCCTCGAAAGTCGGCTGCTAAATTGTCCGTTGTCGGTGAATATGGGCTATTGCCACTAAAACCAAGCCATGCGGTGATGCTTGCCACTACAGTTGGGCCGTCCTGGTGGGCTCGACATCGGTTGGTGGGGACTGGATTTGGGTTCAGTGGCGTCGTGGTCGGGTTCGGTTGTCGACGGTTTGGACGCGTTTGTCTTGGAGTACAGCCCGCGCACGGGCGAGGTCTCGACATCTGCGTTGGCGCAGTGCTGGAACATGGCGTTCGAGCGGTGCAGCCCGGTCCGGCAGTTCGCCTCCTATCGTGGTCAGACCAACTTTCCGGGCTGGTGGTGGATGGCCACGACCGGTGACCATGTCGGCCATGAGTCCTGGCTCGAGCGGGACCATCTGATCGTCCTGGACGCCGATCCGGACGTGATAGGGGTTGCGGCCCAGCCGTTCTGGATCCACTGGCGAGACGAGGACGGCCGGTTACGGCGGCATGCTCCCGACTTCTTCGCGCGCACCCGTGACGGCGGTGCGGTGGTTATCGATGTCCGCGCCGACGAGCGGATTGCGGCCCGCGATGCCGAAGCGTTCGAGGCGACTGGGCGGGCTTGCGCGGCGGTCGGGTGGTCCTATCGCCGTGTCGGCGCCCTGGATGCGGTGCTGTCGGCGAATCTGCGCTGGTTGTCGGGCTACCGACACCCGCGGTGTTTACGGTCGGGGTTGGCGGCCGAGCTGCTGGCGGTCTTCGCCGAGCCGACGAAGTTGCTGGCCGGAGCGAGCGTGGTGGGCGAGCCGATCGTGGTGTTGCCGACGTTGTTCCATCTGTTGTGGTCGCAGCGGCTGGTCATTGATCTGTCTTCGGCGATACTCGGCCCTTCGACACTGGTGAGCTCGCGGTGACCAGGCCGACCCCGCGTTCCACGATCCTGCGGGTCGGTGATGAGATCCGTTGGGGCGGTGACGCATTCACCGTCGCGGCGCTGACTGCCGAGCACGTTCGTCTGGTCGACGCGGCCGGAGCGCCGACGGTCGCCCGGTTGCCCGATCTGCTGGGCGACCCGGCTCTGGAAGTGTTGTCAGGCCCGACGATTGCACCGCTGCGAAGCCTCGACAGCCTGCCCGCAGAGGTGGTCGAGGCGGCGCGCTGGTGGGAACGCCATATCGTCGAGGTCCTCACTGGTCTGCCGCCCGATCCGGATGCGCGGCAGCGGTCGAAGCCCAAATATGACGCTGGGCTACGGTCGTTGCGGCAACGCGAGCTGGCCAAGGTCGAGGAGCTGACGCTGGCCGGGCACCGGATCGGTTGGAGCACGCTGAAACGGCGCCGTCTGGACTACGAACGCGACGGGATCTGGGGCCTGGTCGATCAGCGCGCGACCCGGGGCCGGTCACCGGCCGGCCGAGTCGACGCGAGGGTGGTCGAGGCGGTTGCCCGCGCCATCGCCGAGGAGACCGATCGCTCCACCGGCACGGTTTCACGGCTGCGGCGGCGCACCGAACAGCTGCTGGCCGCTGAGCACGGGCCCGGAGTGGTCGCCTTGCCCGCACAGCGCACCTTCTATCGGCTGGTCGCACGGTTGTCGCAGGGCAAGCACACATTCGGGTCGGCACGAACCCGCCGGTCGCTGGCCAAACAACCCGAAGGCCCGTTCTCCACGCTCGTCGCCGCCCGGCCCGGGGAGTTGATGCAGATCGACTCCACACCGCTGGATGTTCGAGTGGTCCTGAGCGATGGCCAGGTCGATCGGGTCGAGATGACCGGATTGGTCGATCTGGCGACGCGGTCGATCGCCGCGCTGGTGCTGGCACCGTCGACGAAGTCGGTCGACGCCGCGTTGCTGCTGGCCCGGGCGTTGACGCCCGAGCCGATGCGGCCGGGCTGGAGCGATGCGCTGCGGATGTCTCGGTCGGTGCTGCCGCATCGCAGCCTGACGAGTGTCGATCAGCGCCTGGCCGAGGCCGCGGCCAGGCCGGTGATCGCGCCGGAGACGATCGTGTTCGATCACGGCAAGGTGTTCTTGTCGCAGAACTTCCGCAGCGCCGCACGAGCTTTGGGAATCAGCCTGCAACCGGCGCACCCCGACACCCCGACTGACAAGCCCGTGGTTGAGCGCACCCTGGGATCGGTGGCGACCCTGTTCGCCCAGCACGTCGCCGGTTACGTCGGTTCCAGTATCGAACGCCGCGGCCGCCGCGCCGAAGAGTCGGCGGCCTGGTCGATGATCGAGTTGCAGGGGTTGCTCGATGAATGGGTGATCACGGTCTGGCAGAACCGCCCCCACGAAGGATTGCGCGACCCGATCACTCCGGACAAGGCACTGAGCCCCAACGAGAAATACGCCGCGCTGGTCGCGGCCGCCGGTCACGTCGCCGTCCCGTTGAGCGCCGACGACTTTGTCGAGTTGCTGCCGTCCACCTGGCGGGTGATCAACTCCTACGGCATCCGGATCGCGCGACGCACCTACGACGCGAAAGCGCTCAATCCCTACCGCCGCCAGCACTCCGGCGTCGACCACAAGAACGGCCGCTGGGAACTGCACTACGACCCCTACGACGTCTCCCGAGTCTGGATCCGCAACCACCACCACGGCGGCTGGATCACCGCCACCTGGACACACCTGCGGACCACCCCGACACCCTTCGGGGAACTGGCCTGGCAGCACGCCCGCGAAATCCTTGCTCGCCGCGGCAACGACCACGCCACCGAAGCCGAAATCGCGCACGCCGCAGCGGATCTGCTCGACCGGGCCGAAAACGGCCCGCCGACCAACGAATCGAAATCCAGCGCCCGCACCCGCAGGGTCGTCGGCCGCACCGAAGCCACCGCTCGCGCACAACCGAAACCCGCACCACAGCAGGACGACGACACCGAGCCCGCTGCCATCGCCGAAGCGCCAATGGCGAAAGTGATTCCGCTGGGCGTGTTCGATCCATTCGAGGAAGCGAGGAAACGCTGGTGAGCATCGCGGCCGATCCGGTGACCGAGCCGGTCCGCCAGCTGACCACGCTGACCGGTTGGCGGCAATTCACCCGGGACAAACCCACCATCCCGGAACTGCTGCCCGCGAATGAATTCGAGCGGCTCGATGAGGCCGAGCGCATCCGCTACGACGAAACCCGCATCGACTACCACACTCGGTTGACCGTGATCGCGACCTCCACGGTCAGAAACGTCGCGCAGAAGGGCCGCCGGTTGACCCTGCTCAACCGGCACGCGGTCAGCGCACGTCGGGGCCTGATCCTGTCCGGAGCGGCCGGCACCGGCAAGACCACCGCGATCACTCAGTTCGGCAAGATGCACGAAGCCTCCGACCAAGCCCGTCACCCGCACCGCAACGACCGCATCCCGATCCTCTACGTCACCGTCCCACCGGCGGCGACGCCACGCATGCTCGCCGCGGAGTTCGCGCGGTTTCTCGGCCTGCCGGTCACGCAACGCGCGAACCTCACCGACATCATCGAAGCGGTCTGCGGCGTCTGCTGCGACACCGGCACCAGCGTGGTGATCTGCGATGAGCTGCACAACATTTCGCTGGCCACCAAGTCCGGAGCCGAGGTCTCCGACACCTTGAAATACTTCTCCGAACGCATCCCGGCAACCTTCGTCTATGCCGGGATCAACGTCGAGCGCGAAGGCTTGTTCTCCGGCACCCGCGGCGAACAGATCGCCGGCCGATTCACCATGATCGGCACCATCGGCTTCCCCTACACCGCCGACTGGCGCGCCGTCGTCGCCACCCTGGAGAACACCCTCCGCCTGCACAACCACACGCTCGGGACACTCACCGACCTCGACCGCTACCTGCACAAACGCACCAACGGGATGATGGGCAGCCTCTCAGCACTGATTCGCGAAGCAGCACTGGAAGCCATCCTCACCGGCGCAGAGAAGATCACCAAACAGATGCTCGACGCCATCGAACTCGACCACGCCGCAACAGATTCCGTCCATCGCAATCGCAGAACCTCATGACCTCCGACACCGCTCCTGCACCGCTACCGGTCCGGCTGCGACCCGGACCTGGCGAGACCGCCGAGTCCTTCGTCATCCGATTAGCCATCGCGAACCACCTGCGGCCCAGTTACCTTCGTCGCTACATCACACCGGGCCGACAGGGAACCGGTTGCATCGAACCGGCCAAGCTCGCCGCGGTTTCAGGCCGCTCAATCCCAGCCCTCATGCGCATGTTTCCCGAGCTGGCAGAACGTCGCCGTCCCAAACAGCAGGGAACCACCCAGGCCAGACGAGAAGCCAAGCAGCGCAACGATTCCATCAAACAGGCCCTCTATGTCATCATTCGCCGCGACGCCGACAAGGGTCTGTCGGGGCGCGAGATCCAGCGCAAGCACAACGTCGGATATCGCACCGTCCGCGCAGCGCTCACCCTGGACAACCCGCCACCCCGCAAGGACTACCGGGCCCGCGAACGAACCAGCATCCAGCATCACATCCCGGAAATCGCCGCGATCCTCGAAGCCACACCCACCGCGACAGTCCAGGACATCTGGAACCAGCTACTCGACCAGCACCACGCCGAGATCTCCTACAGCGCGCTCCGGCACTACCTCACCGACATCCGAGGCCCCAGCCCACGACCACGCAGAAACGCCAACTCGGCTCACCTTCAATGACAATCCGCCTCCGGAACCCTTATCACTGAAAGTGAGCCACCAAGGTCACAGCCCGATCGCTGGCTCAGGTTCATCGGCACGGGACATAAATAGTTGCGAACTGTCTCGTACGTCATACGGTTACTTACGCTCGGATCTCATCGTTGCTGAAACGATGGAGGTCCGTGTGGACAGTGAGTTCGCGCCGCTGCGGAGCGTGGTCGTTTCCCAGAGCGAGTTCCGCCCGCCTCGAGGCGCTGCGACCACAGCTGTTCAACGACGCGGACAAAGCCGCCGCAGGCGAGACCGGTTACGCCAACTTCTTCGTCCGCGATCCCTGGTTCACCGTGGGCGAGAACAGCAGTTTGGCCCCGTCGGACAACATAATTGCGCAATCCCACCCTTCCCACTCGATCGCGGCGTCCCACAAACGTGTCACGAGCGGGATTTCAACGGTACCCGGTGCGCGCCGACGCCGACAGGTGGGCACCGGCACGGTCGACCGTGCGATTGACCTCGTAGGCGGCCATACCGAGGTCGGCGTCGTCGTGGGCAGGCGCACCGAACAGGCTGCGCTGGAACGGGAGCCACGTCCAGGTGTGTACCGCACTCGACGATCATCGTAGTCGGAATCAGCACCATGCCCGCACACCGCCGTAGGCCGATTCCGACAACCCGGACCGAGAGGCCGTGGTTCGCGGCGATCTTCGACACCACGAACAAGCCGAGCCGAATATTGGAGGACAGCGCCACGATACTGAAATCCCCTGGCCTGGCCAGCATTTCGTTGCGTGCGGCCAGATCCTCGGCGGACATGCCCAGACCCTGATCCTCGATTTCGACAACGACACCCCGGCACGGGCTTGCGTCAGCGCCGCCCGGGTTGCTGGCCGCCGAGGATGATCAGGCTCTCGGCGTTGCGCGGGGCCCGGGTGGACATGTGGTCGAGCCGGAAAAGCAGGTCAGGTGGGCCGGATTCGCTTCGCTGCGCTCGGCTTCGTCGAGCAGCGCGACCTGTTGGTGCACCATCACCGCCTGCCCGGATACCGTTCCGCACCCGCAGCGGCTGTCGGTGCTGGCCGAGGCGTTGCCCGAAGTCGAAGCGGGCCTGGGCATCTGAGCGACGGGGTGGTGGTCCGGCACCCGGACCACCACAGTCGAGCTACCGGGTGCGCACCTCGTGCACCTCACCGCTCGAATCCGCGTACAGGGACTCGATCTCCGCGGCGTACTTGGTCATCACGGCGCGCCGGCGAACCTTCATCGACGGGGTCACCTCGTCACCGCCCGGTTCCCAGAACGTGCGGACGATGCGGAACCGCTTGATCTGTTCGACACCATTCAGCTTGCCGTTCGCCTCGGCAATCCCCGCGGTGACAGTCGCGACGAGCTTGGGGTTAACGGCGAGCGCCTCCGGCGACGGGTCGAGGTCGTGCTTTCTCGCGAACGCGGCGGCGGCGTCAGCATCGAGGACCACCAACGCCGAGATGTATTTGCGGTTGTCGCCGATCGGCACCACCTGACCGACCAACGAACAGCAGACTTTCACCGCGTTCTCGATGGCAGCCGGGGCGACGTTCTTGGCCGTCGCCGTGATGATCAGGTCCTTCTTGCGGTCGGTGATGAAGATGTAGCCGTCTTCGTCGACCCGGCCGACGTCGCCGGTGTGCAACCAGCCCTCCGTATCGATAGCCTCGGCGGTGCGGACGGGATCGTTGCGGTATCCGAGCATCACCGAGGGGCTGCGGACCAGCAGTTCACCGTCCTCGGCGATCTTGATCTCGCTGCCGGGCAGCACCGGGCCGACCGAACCGGCCTTGGGCCTGCCGGGTGGGTTGAGAGCGACGCCGCCGCCGATCTCCGACATGCCCCAGCCCTCACAGATCCGGATCCCGAGGGCGAGGAAGAACTCGACTGTCTCGGCCACGATCGGCGCGCCGCCCGAGAATGCCCAGCGCAGATCCTGGAGACCGAGCTTCTCCCGCACCTTGGACAGCACGATCTTGTCCAGCGCCTGGTACTTGACTTTGTCGAGCAAGCCCAGGTCCTCGCCGCGCGCCTGCGCCCTGACCTTCCGCTTCGCCAACTCGAGCGCGCTGTGCAGCAACGTGGCCTTGGTGCCCTCAGCCTCTTCGAACGCGAGCCCGAGCGCGGTCTCGAGCTTCTCCCAAACCCGGGGAACCGCAGCCCAAATCGTCGGCTGCGCCTCGGGCAGCGCCGCGGCGATCGCGCGCGGGTCGGCCACGGTCGTGACTTGCACACCGTAGACGATCATGGCGTAGTGCGCGCTGAACCGATCGCCGACGTGCGCCGACGGCAGGTAGGAGATCTGCCGGTCGCCGCGTTTGAAGTCGATGACCTGCGAGAGCGCATCCATCTGTGCCAGCATGCCGGCATGAGTGAGCTGGACACCCTTCGGATCACCGGTGGTGCCGGACGTGTAGATGATTGTCAGCACATCGGTGGGCTGGACCGCCTTCCAAGCCGCCTCGAAGTCGAAGCCGGGCTCAGCGAGCTGCTCCAGCCCGTCCAGGCTGATGGTGCCCTCGGGTGCGTCGTCGACGACGACGATGTGCTCGACCGGTCCGCCCGCCGCGCGAATCTTGTCGAGGAACTGTCGCTCGCACACGACGACACGGGAACCCGCGTTCGCCAGCACGAAGGCGATCTGATCCACCGAGTTGGTGTTGTACAGCGAGAACGGGACCGCCCCGAGGTGAAAGGCGGCGACGTCGACAATGTTGAATTCCGGCCTGTTCGTCAGCATCAATGCGACGGTGTCCTGACGCCCGACTCCGAGCCCAGCCAGGCCACCTGCGAGCGCGCGTACTTTGTCGGCGCACTGACGCCAGGTCACTGTCTGTGCGCCTCCGACAATGCGCAGGGCGACCGCTCCCGGGTCGCCTTTCACGGTGGCCTGAAATGCCTGGCACATTGTCGTGGGATTCGTCATCGTGTCCTACTCCTGGAACAGCGGGGCCTGGCAATGGCCGCCGATGAATTAGCGTCCGGCGTCCCACGCAGACCTGAATATCTGAGGGGTGAAGTGGCGGCCATCCGGGGATCCGGATTGCCGCCACATCCGTATCCGCTTGGAGCGTCAGGTGAACCCGCCTTCGACCCCGCGTCCGCAGACTGTCGCATCCGGGCGCGCGGTCGCCGCGCGCCGGAAGACTTCGCACAAGATCGTGGCTTGGTTCACTACGTCTCCTCGGGGCCACTGCTGTGTGACCCGCACAACAAGAGTCTCACCGACCGTCCGTACAGTCAATATGTTGGATCATCACCGTCCTACCGTCCCCATTCAGAACGGGTACCGACAGGTGCGCACCGACGCGACCCGCGACGCGATTCACCTCGTAGGCCGCCATCCCGAGGTCGGCACCGCGAGCGAGGCCGTGCATCCCGGAGGCCATGGCGCAGAAGCGTTCCGCGTCGACGCGGGTGAGTGCCGCCGAGCGGCCGAGAAGCAGGCCGTCGGTGGACAGCACCACCGAACAGCGGACTCCGGTGAGGCGGGAGATCATGTCGTCGAGCAACCAGTCGAGAGTATTCGCGGCGGTCATCGTCACCTTTCGTGGGGAGGTGCGGCGTCTGGATGTCGGCGACGGGCACTGCGGCCGGCGTCCATCACGGCCGAGATGCGGGCATGGGCTTCGTCCGCGGTCCGTTGCCGCACGGGTTCCGGCGGCGGGGCCACCGGTTCGGGAACGTCCGCGCGGTGGGTGCGTTGCGGCAGCCGTGGGCGATGGTCGGGCGTGCGTAGCGGGTCGGCGTCGGGCTGCGGAGAGATCGAAAGCTGGTCCCGTTCATCGAGATCGGTGATCACACTGGACGGAATCAGCACGACGGCTCGGACGCCGCCGTAGACCGACTCGCCCAGACGGACCGAAATACCGTGCTTGGCAGCAAGTTTCGCGACAACGAACAGTCCCAGCCGAATGTCATCGGTCAGAGCCGCCACACTGAAATCGGGTGGATGCGCCAGAAACTCGTTGCGTTCGGCCAGCTCGGTGGCCGGCATTCCGAGGCCTTGGTCCTCGATGTCGACCGCTACGCCCCGGCCGACTCTGGCTCCCGAGACCGCGACCGGAGCGTGCGGCGGCGAGAACGCGGTGGCATTGTCCATCAGCTCGGCCAGGGCGTGAATGAGATCGGTGACGGCCTGTCCGGCGATGTGGGCCTGGGGCAGGCGGCCGGTCCGAATTCTGGTGTAGTCCAGGCTCTCAGCGACCGCACCTCGCACGACGTCCACCAGCGGCACCGGGGTTCGCCAGCGCCGGCCCGGTTGCGCGCCGCCGAGGATGAGGAGGTTCTCCGCATTGCGCCGAGCGCGGGTAGCCAGGTGGTCGAGCCGGAACAGCAGGTCGAGGTGTGCCGGATTCTCTTCGGTGCGTTCGGCTTCGTCGAGCAGAGCCAGCTGACGGTGCACCACGAGCTGGCTGCGGTGCGCGATATCGAGAAAGACCGCGTTCACGCCCGCACTGGTCTTGTATTCGGCGACCGCCGCGGAGACGGCGGCGAGTTGGGCGCGGTGGAAAGCCGCTGCCACATGGCCGATTTCGTCGCTTCCGAATTCCGGACCTTCGACTTCCGCACCGGGGTCGACCTGTTCGCCGGCGTTCAGACGGCGCATGAGATCGGGCAGCCGCTGGTCGGCCAGTTCGAGGGTGTGGTTGCGCAAGCGCTGCATCCGCGCGACGACTCGGTTGGCCATGACCAACGCGATGGTGAAGGCCAGCACCGATACCAGCAGCACCGCGGCGCCCGCGTACAGCGAGGTGGTGGCGACGCGCTCGCCGTGCGCACGGGCCAGCGCGTGCGCGTCGCGGCTCTGGTCCTGCCAGAGTTTCAGCAGGGCTGAACGTACCCGGGTCGCGGCATTCCGCCACTCCGCCGCCTCGGTGGCGGTGATCGTTTCCCAAGCTCGCGCGTGCTGCTCTCGGCGGGCCAGGAGCTGCCAGTCGGAACCCGCTGTGATGCTTTGCAGTTGAATCAACCGCTCGCCGTGAAGCACCGACGCCGCGTAGGCCGCTTCGCGGTGATACTCGCCGACGTAGTCTCCGAAGGCGTTGAGCTGCAGCGCTTCCGGTCGTCCCGGGCCCAGGACGACCGCCCCCAATGCCACGGCACAGGAGAGCGACTCGGCGGTACGCAGCGGTGCGACGGCATAGGAAAGCTCGACGGCGATCGCCGAGTCCGGCGCGACTCGCGCCGCCAGCATCGCCGCGGTGAACGCGCTGCCGATCACCTTGCCGAACAGGTCGAAGACCTGTTCCGGTGTGACTCGGCGAGCATCGATCGAACCCCGCAACGCCGGAAATCGTTCGTACAGTTCGCGATAGCCGGATATCTCATCGGCCGAACCATCCGGATCGATGTCCCGGCCCACCTCGAGTAGATCCTGCACCTGCGCGATGGCGACATCGGTGCGCCCACGGACTGCGTAAAGGTCGGCCGCGGCATTCGGCTCGTCGACCAGGTACCGCAGCGACTGGAGCCGTTCGTCCTGGAACGCTTCGATCATCGCCCGAGCCGGATCCGTGATGCGACTGGCCAATTCGGCCCAGTTCTCGGCCTCCCGGCCGGTCTTGACCAGGTAGGTGGCGGCCCCCACGCCGATGGTGAGCAGTGTAATGCTGGAGACGAGCACGATCGCCAGCAACCGCGTGCGAATTCCCATCCGTGCGAACGATTTCCGGTCGAGCCTCAGATGCGATCGAAGCCTCATTTCGCGGGCAGCGCGTTGTCCATGCCGCCGACGTCGGTGATCTTCCAGCCCGCGTTCTTGTCGATGGTCAGTGCGTAGGTGACGGTGGATTGGCCGCCCTGCGGGGTCTGTGCGCTCGTGGTGGTGACATTGAGGAAGGCGCTGACCTTGTAGATGCCACCGGATTCGGGCGTGACGACGGCGGCGATCGGGGTGGCCTTCGAGGTCCATTGCAGCGGAAGCAGGATCTGATCGAGTTGCGCGGAGGTGGCGTCGAATTTGGCGGCCAGCTGGGTTGTGGTGTCGGCCTTGAGTTTTCCGTACCACGCCTTGGTGTCGCGGTAGTCGATCGTGGACGCGCCGACGGCGTAGTCCAGGGCGACCTGGCGGGCATGCTGTTCGTCCGCGGCAGCGGCCTCGCGGGTGGAGAGGTCGCCGCGGGCGGAGACCAGCAGGGCGGTCAGGGTCGCGATGACGACGATCACGAGGGTGGCTGTGAGAGCGGTGACGGCGGTGGAGAGCCGGATCGCCAGTCGCCGGGGTTCGGTGGAGGTCGCCGAATCCTCGGGAGCCGCGCTGTCGGCCTTTTCGTCGGTGAGAGTGCTCATTGTCGTTCTCCTGCTGTCTATTTGAGGTTGATTCGAAGATGGATCGCACCGTCGGAACCGACGGTGGCAAGGGCCTGCGAGATGAGTGCGCCCAGATCGATCTGGCTTCCGGACTCGGCGGCGGTATCCATCAGGGGGCGTAGCGCGGGTGCGAGATCGGTCAGCTGGGGGCCGATCTTCCAGAGCAACGCGTCGAGTCGTTGCAGGAAAGGGACGATGCCCTCGCCGGTGTTGTAGTCGGCGGGTGAGTCGCCGATCGAGTACAGGCCGGAGGCGGCGACGATGAGCCGGTCCAGGGAGGCTCCGAAGCCGGCCCACTGCGGGCCGGAGGTATCGAGTGCGGGTCCGGTCCAGTTCATGTCGCCGCCGAGGGTCTGCATGTCGGTGAGCAGTTGGCGGATGAGGTCGGTGCGGCTGAGGATGGTGGCGGCCAGCAGGGTGGAGGCGTGTTCGATGGCGGGCATGTGGCCACGGGTGCCGGTGATGGCGGTGTCGATGGTGCCGACCAGGGAGGAGATGGCCTCTGGGTCGAACTGCCGCATGAGCTGGACGGCGCGCACCGCCACCTGTGGAATGGACATGGGCAGGGCGGTGGTGCGGGCGTCGATGAGCTGTCCGTCGGCCAGATAGGGGCCGTTCTGGTTCGGCGGATCGAATTCGACGTAGGGTTCGCCGAGCGCGGACAGCGCTTCGATGCGCAGCTCGCTGGCAGCCGGAATCCGGTAGCGCGCATGCAGATCCAACCGCAGCTCCACGCCGGACGCGACGGTGGAGACGCCGGCGACCTTACCGGCGGGGACACCGCTCAACAGCACCGGCGAGCCCGTGCCGACACCGCCGGAGTTGGCCAGCAGAATCCGTACCGTGTGCCGGTCGTGGAACGGATCCAGGTGCAGGACACCGAAACTCAGGTAGCCGATGCCCAGGACGAGGACGCCGGCGATGGCTGCCAGCGACAGCAGGGACGCGGGTTTCACGGCACGCGGCCGCCATCGCATCGGGCTCATCGAACGGCTCCGATCATGCGCAGGGTCTCGAGGATGCGCTGTACCTGGTCGTCCTCGGAGGCAGCGGGTGCGTCCGTGTCGCCGAGGGTCGCGCCGACGATGTTGACCTTCGGACCGTGCTCGGCGAAGGGAATGACCTTGTCACGCAACAAGGCCACCAGCGCGTTGAGGTTCGATGGCGCGTTCAGGTCCAGGGGCCGGTTGGTGAACAGCAACGGCACCACGGCTTTCGCGGTGTCGTCGAGCCCCGCGACAACTGGTGCCAGCCATGCCGCATTGGTGGCCACCGGGGCGAGGGCCGACATGACCAGCAGTACGCCGACCACCGAATTCACCACGGCCGTCACGTGTTCCACGCCGTAGTCGGCGAGCAGCTTGGACACCATCGGCTCGTCGTCGAGGACCTGGCGGGCGTTGGCTTCCAGCCCGGTGAGGAAGGCGTCGACGTCATCGAGGTGGGCGGCCACATCAGTGAAGTCGGCTCCGAGGACGGCGAACATGCGCGCGGTCTGCTCGGGATGTTCGGGCAGCGCGGTGTTCAATTGCCGGACGATCTTGTGCAGGTCGAGGATCGCACCACTGCCCATCGCCGTGGCCAGTCCGGCCAGAGTGTCCTCCACCTGCAGTGGAGTGACGGTCTGGCGCAGGGGGATCGTCGCCCCATCGGTGAGGTTCGGTCCCGTCGCGTCCGCGGGGGAAGTGAGCGCGATGTGCACATCGCCGAGCGGGGTGGCCTGGCGCAGTTCGGCGGTGACGTTCGCGGGCAGGCGCACAGATTCGCTGATATCCACCGTCGCCACAACGAAACCCTTTCCCGTCGAGGTGCTTCCGGGTTCGACGAGCTCGAGATAGTCCAAATTCCCCGCGAGCACGCCGTTGGCGATCACCTTCGCGCCGAGCGGCAGGTTCAGCGCGTTCGGGAATTCGATGCGCAGGGTGTAGGTCGGTCCGCCGACGCGGGTGCCGGGCACGTTCACCTGCGCTGGATCGAACCCGCATGCCGTGGTGGTGAGCACGCCGGCCAGGATCGCGATCGAGGTCTTCCGGATTCTCATCGCGCACCTGCCGATCCGAGGACCAGCTGGGTCACCTGCACCTGCGCGAGCCCGCTGGCATCGGTGCAGCGACCGGCGGCGAGGGCGTTGATGGCGGCGCACACCTCGGCAGCAGCCGCGTCCGGCAATGCCACGGCCGGCGGCGCGTAGGTGATCGCGGTCCGCCCGGTGGCAGGGTCGACAGCTGTCGAGAAAGCCTGTGTCAGTGGCGGAATCTGGGCGATGAGCTCGCGCAGGGTACCGATGCCGGCGAGCAGCAGGGGCAGATTGTCGGCGGCAGCGTCAAGGCGGCGCAATACCGGCCCGCCGAGCGTGACGATGGCCTCGTTGGCGGCGGGCAGCACATCGCGCAGTCCTTCGACCACGTCCACGATGGGTGGCACGACCTGGTCGTTCGCGGCCTGCAGGGCGGCGGTGAGCCGGGTCAGCATGTCCTTCACGTCGCCCCAGCCATTGGCGGCGCTGTGCGCCAGGTCGGCGAGTGCGTCGATGAGCCCGCCCAGGTGACCGATGGCGGCATCGGGTGAATTCAGTGCCGCGCCGAGTTTTCGGACGATGTCGTTGATCTGCTGTCCGTGTCCGGCGGTGGCAGTGTCGAGCGCCGCGATGCCGTCCTTGATCAGGTCGGGCCGCTCCGGTTGCTCGCCGCCGTTGAGTTCGTCCGCCAGTCCCGCGAGGGCATTGAAGGTGGCGGTGAGGCTCTTGGGGGTCAGTGTGCGGGTGATGCAGCGTTCGTGGTCCCAGGCCGGTGCGCCGTCGGCGGCGGTGCCGATGAGAGCCAGTGTGCGATCGGCGACCAGGGTGTCGGACAGGGTCGTGGCGCCCACCTCCACCGAAAGGCTTTCCGCGGCGGGGATTTCGAAGTCGACCCGCGCACCATCGCCGCTGGGTTCGACGCGAGTCACGCGACCCACACGCAGGCCGAGGACGGTGACATCGCTGCCTTCGAAGAGCCCGATGCCGTCGGGCATGAGTGCGCAGTAGCTCCGCATCTCCGGTGTCGGTTTGGCGATGCGGTAGCCGACCACCGCCACGGCTGCCAGGACGAGAATCGTTGCGACGGAGAGAAATCCGCGTGAGGCGAAGGTTCGTTTCAGCATCAGCACACCCGCCCGGGGACGGGGACGCAGATGTCCGTGCCGGTGAGGGTGGTGGCGGACTGATCGAGCGACAGTCCCTGCGCCGAGACCAGCGGCTGCAGTTGTGCGCCGATCCCGCGCAGCGAATCCAGGAGTGCCTGCAGTTTGGTTCCGATCTCGTCGAGCTTGGGAAGCGAATCGGCCAGCGGTCCCGCCATCGGTGCCAGGGTGCTGTCCCAGGCCTGTGCCAGCGGTGCCGACCGGTCGAGCGTGCGCGCCAGCACGGTCATGGCCTGGTTCACCTCGAGTGTGTGGTTCTCCACCAGGGTTTCGAGGATGCGGAAGTTCTGGACAAGGGTGATGAGCACCTGTTTTCCGCCGTCGAGGGCGTTGACGTATTCGTCGGCCAGCTTCAGCGACCGGGAGATGTCGGCGTTCTGCCGGTTCATGATGTCGACGATGGTGCCGACCGCGGTCAGCGTGGTGCCGATGGCCTGCGGGTTCTTGCTGACCGCGGATTCGAGCGCGGCCACGTTCTGCCGCAGCACGGCGCCGTCGATCTGACCGACGGGCCGGATCGCCTCCTGGAACACCTTGGGCAGGCTGTAGGGCAGCAGCACCCGGTCGGCTGGAATCGGTTTGCCGCCGAGGGGTTCCGAGCCGACCGGAATGACGGCGAGGTAGTGGCCGCCGACGATGGTGAGCATGCGCACCGCGAGAGTGGTCTGCGCCCCCAGGATTACGTCCTCGGCGACGGTGAACCGCATCTCGACCCGGTCCCCGTGGGCTGCCAGGGATTTCACCTCGCCGACGGTGACACCCGCGACGCGGACCGGATCGCCGATCCGCACCGATCCCGCGTCGGTCAGATAGGCCGTGTGCGTATGGACGTCGAAGTCGGAGACGTGGACGAGGCCGAATCCGGCTGCCAGCACGACGACGCCCACCAGACCGGCCAATCCCCAGCGCCGGTCGGCACGGGCGCGGGCGGCATCGGTGAGCGGTGCCCGATGCCGCGAGCCGAGTCGCCGGAGGGCCGACGGGAACCTCCCGGCGGTCCGCGCCGCGTCGTGGACGGGTGACATCAGTTCTTGCACAGTGCGATCCTCTGTCCCGCGATGAGCAGCTGAAGTGGTTGCGGCGCTTGCGCATTGCCGTTCGAGCAGGCCGGTTGCAGCCCGGGCACCGGTGACGGAATCGCCGCGCTCAGTTGTTGCAGCACCACCGGCAGCCGGCTCAGGGTCGCGACCGTCTCGTTCGGGTCCGGGAAGGCGACCCGGAGCAGGTTCTCCAGATCCGGGTTGGTTCCGGGCGTGAATCCCACTGTGGCGAGCAGATTTTCGGCAGGTATGAGCACCGGCGGGATCTTCTGGGAGAACTCGATGAGCCCGCCGACCTTCTGGGTGAGGTTGACGAAGATGGCGGTCAGCTGGGTCAGCAGTTGCACCGCGTTACCAGATTTGCCGCCCAGGTGCTCGGAGATGAGGCCCAGATTGCGGACCAGCGTCGTGATGACGGTCTGCCGGTCGGTGACGTAGCCGCTCAGTTTCTCGATCGCGTCGAGTGCCGGGCCCATGCCGGTGCCGGACCCCTCGATGACGGCCAGCATGCTGGTGGCGAACTGGTTGAGGTCCGCCGGTGTCAGTTGCGCCAGCACGGGTTCCAGGCCGTTGAACACCGTGGTGATGTCGAACGCCGGAACGGTGTGGTCGACGCCGATGACCCGTCCGGGCGCACGCCGATTGCCCGCCTGGTCGGGCTGCTGAATGTCGAGATACCGCTCACCGCTCAGGTTCTGGTATCGGATGGCGAGGGTGCTGTTGTCGAACACCTTGTGCTCGCGCCCGACCGAGAACTGCACGGAGGCCAGGCTTCCGGTCAGGCGGATGTTGCCGACCTTGCCGACACGCACGCCGTAGACTCGCACGTCGTCTCCGGCCTTGAGTCCGTTGGCATCGGTGAATTCGGCCGTATAGCTGTCGGTCTCGCCCTCCACAGGACGTTCGATCACCTGGAGGACCACGATCAGCAGGACGATCATGACCGCCGCGAATGCACCCAGTCGCAGCAACAGTGCGCGCGCCGTCATCGCACACCTCCCAGCAGCGGGACGGCCAGGCCGGGCACGCCGCGCAGGTCCACGGCGAGGTTCAGTACCGGACCGTCTGCGGTGTCGGGCAAGGCCGCACCGAGTCGTCGCAGTAGTTCACCCAGCTCGACACCGGAGCGGGCGGGGTCGGGGACCGTGCGTGTCAGCATGGCCAGCACCGGCACGAGCGTGCTCACGGTGTCGGCGAAATGCGTTTCGGCCGTCGACAACACAGTCGCCAGGGCGGGAATGAACTCGGTCACGATCATCTGAGTGCTGGCGTCGAATCTCGCAAGATTCTCCGGTGAGCGCAGATATTCGGCGTCGTAGGCGGTGCTCAGCAGGCCGAGGAGTCCATGCGTGGTGGATGGCAGACCCGCGAGCGTCGCACCGTACTGCCCCAGTAGGAAGGAGCTGGGCAGCCGCTGGGTCTCCGCGATCGCGCGCACGGAGGCGACGACCGCTTCGATGAGTGGTGTAAAAGCACTTGTGCCGCTGGAGATCCGATCGAGGATCGAGATCAGCTCCGGGCTGAGCACCTCATTACTGAAGGTGCCGACCGAGCGCAGCAGCGTCGAAATGGTCGCGTCGCGCACCTGGCCGGCACGGGCCCCGGTCAGGTCGACTACCGCGCCGTCGGCGAGGGCCGCCCCGCCCGGGCCGCGTTCCAGCGCGATCTCGGCGACGCCGAACAGGTTGCCGGGCACGTAATCCACGCCGAACGCGTCGGTGAGCCCGAACAGTTGATCGCGATGCAGGGTCAGTGTGATGCGCTGACGCTGACCTGCCGATTCGATGGCCGAGACACGCCCCACGGCCACACCGTCGAGACGCACGTTGTTGCCTGTCTTCAGACCGGTTCCGACCTTGTCGGTGAGCACCGCCACCGACAAGGTGCCGTCGTTTCGTGACGGCAGCATGCGCCATCCGATGAGCATGAGAACCGCCACGGCCACCACGACGATGCCGATGCGGCGCGACAGGCGGGCGTCGGTCGCGACGCCGGGAAGTCCGAATGCGGGCATGCCCTTACCCCGCGAACCGGACAGGTGAGGTGAATCCCCACAGCGCCAGCGTCATGACCATATTGAGCGCGATGATCGCCACCAGGCTCGCTCGGATGGCCCGGCCCGAGGCGATACCCACGCCTTCCGGCCCTCCGGTGGCGAAAAAGCCCTGATAGCAATGGATCACGATGACCGCGACCGCGAAGACCGCGACCTTCACGACGGCGGCCACCACGTCCCAGCTGACCACGAACATGGTGAAGTAGTGGTCGTACACGCCCGCGGGCTGATCATGCAGCCGCACCACGATGACCGCGCACGCGAAGTAGCTGAGTATCAGTGCGATCAGGAAGGTCGGCACGATTGCGACCAGGCCCGCGATCACTCGGGTGGCCACCACGAAGGCCACCGACCGCACACCGAGCGATTCGATGGCGTCGATCTCCTCGGAGATGCGCATTGACCCGATTTCGGCGGTCATCCGGCAACCGGCCTGGGCGGCGAATCCGACCCCGGCCGCGATCGGCGCGAGCTCCCGCGTATTGGCGAAGGCGGAGATGACACCCGTGACCTGGCCCAGCGACACCAGATTCAGTGCGCTGTAGGCCTCGATGCCGGTGGAAGCGCCGACCGCGGCGCCCATGATGCCCATGACAGCGGCGGTGCCGCCGCCGACGACGATCGAGCCCCGCCCCCAGGTCATATCGGTGATCAGCATCATCGTCTGGCTGCGATAGTGCTGGAGCGCGAAGGGGATCGACGACAGCACCTGCCAGCAGAAGCCGAGCACGAAGCCGAGGGTGTCGAGCGGCCCCCACGGCCGCACCCGGGTGCGCAGCCTGCGAAGCCACCGAAACCCTTTGGGCGTATACGGAGTCGCGATCATGCCAGCTCCACCGGCAGGAACATGGCGGCGATCTGCGTGATGGCGACGTTCACCACCGCGATCGACACCACCGACAGGATCACCGCCGCGTTCACGCCGTCCGCGACACCGCGCGGGCCACCCTTGGCTTCCAGGCCCCGATGGCAGGCGATGACCACCACCAGGAAGCCGAAGACCACTGACTTGCCGAGCGATACCCACACATCGGCACCGGAGGTGAAGGAACCGAACGACTCCCAGTAGCTTCCGGGCGTGACACCGAGAGCGGCGATGGCCACGACATATCCGGCCAGCACGCCCATCACGATGATGAGGATGTTGAGCAGCGGTGCGACCAGCAGCATGGCGACCAGGCGGGGCGCGACGAGCCGCTGCACCGGATCGATGCCCATGACGCGCATGGCGTCGACCTCTTCCCGCACGGTGCGCGCCCCCAGATCAGCAGCGATAGCCGAGGCCGCCGCCCCGCCGAGGAGCAGTCCGGTGGCGAGCGGCGCGCCCTGCTTGATCACGCCGAGTCCGCCGGCCGCGCCGATCAGCGAATCCGCGCCGAGCTGATTCACCATATTCCCCACCTGGGCGGACACGATGACACCGAACGGAATAGCCATGAGCACACCAGGAATCGCCGTCACGGTGATGACAAACCACGCCTGTGCCAGGGTCTCCCGCCACTGGAACCGCCCCCGCACCAGATCGGTCATCACCACGCCCGTCGCCTCCACACCCGAACGCATGGCACGACCGAAGGTTTCGACGCTCGCCATCGTCGTGGTGGAGAAGTTGTCGCGCAGCGCGTGCAACCCCAGGCGATCGGCTGCGATCGGCGGTCCCTCCTCCCCCGCGTGTGTACCGGACTCCCGCATTCCATCCCCTCTGAATCGAGCTTTAGCCGTACGTACGGTCAATTGCATATGGGCAGCTATTGTGCACGGGGTCACACCTCTCGTCAACGCCCTCGGGTCTGACTGGGCAAACACCGAGCCAACGACCAGCCTCCTGGATGGGCTTCGCCACCGCAGGGCTTCAGTGTCGATCAGACTTACCTTTTGACTGTCCGTACGGTTGTGCCTACCATCCGATATATCGATGCCTCGGAGGCATCCACGGGCAATGACGCCGAATGGAGCACAACCCATGGGGAGCGCGGACTCGACAGCGCGATCGCTCGCAGGACTGGCAGGATCCGCTGCCGAGAGGTCGCAGGCGCCGACAGGTCGGCCGAGCAGGCAAAGTGTCGCAGCGCGAATACTTCTCGGAGTGGCCGTCCGGCCGCTGTTTCGTTTTGGAGAGCCCGGGGGCAACACCCTGTGGGCCATTCGCTTCGTGGCCGATCGCGCCTCGGGCTCGGCGCGCCGGATAGCGCACCGGGTATCGACCGCCACCCTCAACGGTGTGCCCTGCACCTGGGTGCAGGCCGACAGTGCCGTACTGGGCGAGACGACCGTGCTGTACCTGCACGGCGGCGGATTCCTGGTGGGGTCGTCGCGGTCGCACACCGCCCTGGCGGTGCGACTTTCCGCGGCCTGCGATGCCCGAATCTGCCTGCCGGACTATCGATTGTCTCCCGAATATCCGCATCCTGCCGGCGCTGACGACGCACTCGCGACCTATCGGGGACTGCTCGCCGCGGGCGTGGACCCGGCGCGACTGGTCGTCGCGGGTGATTCCGCGGGCGGACATCTGGCGGCCGGGCTGATCAACGATGTCATTCGGGAAGGACTGCCGCGGCCCGCCGCGGTGGTGCTGCTCTCCCCCGTCATCGATCCGACCGCGGCCAGTGCCATGGCCCGGGACCGGCGGCGCCGCGATCCGGTTCTCGCCGTGCCGTTCTGGGCGCCGGCCCTTCGCGCCCATTTCGGCGGTGCGGGCATTCGCGATCAGCGCACCACGCCGATCGACGGGGTGGATCGCCGCTGGCCGCCGACCTTCATCCAGGTCGGCACGCGAGAATGTCTGCTCGATGACGCGCGGAGTTTCGCATCCGCGCTGAAAAGCGTTGGCGTGCAGTGCGAATTGCAGGTTTGGCCGGGTCAGGTGCACGTCTTCCAGATGCTGGCGGGACTCGTGCCCGAGGCAGCGGACGCCATCGCCGAGATCGCACGCTTTCTGCACCGCACACGTCGCGCCGCGTAGCGGCCCGCTCACCGAGGGGGAATTCATGGACTGGTCGACGGTGGCCACCGACCTACAGGAGAACTGGCATCTGTACGCGCTGATGCCGTTCGTCGCGGCCGCGATCGGCTGGTTCACCAAGCTGGTCGCGGTCGAGATGCTCTTCCGCCCATTGGAATTCAAGGGCATCCCGCCGTATCTCGGATGGCAGGGCCTGGTTCCGAGGTATTCGGCGCGGATGGCGACCGTGGCGGTGGATCTCATGCTGGCACGGTTGATCGATCCGCAGGAGATCATCGACCGCATCGATCCGGAGGAACTGGCCAAGCACATTCAGGAGCCGATGCTCGACACCGTCGCCGATGTTGTGCACGAGCTGATGATGCGCCACCAGCCCGGAATCTGGGAGCTGCTGCCGGATCAGTTGCGGCGCATACTGATCCGCCGCATCCAAAGTGATTCGCCGCGACTGATCGCGCAGATGATGGACGACCTGAAGGTCAATGTGGATCTGGTCTTCGACATGCGCTCGATGGCCATCGACGCGCTCATGCGCGACAAGGCGCTGACCGTCCGGATGATTCGCGAGATCGCGGCGCCCGAGATGCGGTTCATCGTGCGCTCGGGCCTGGTATTCGGTTTCGTGCTGGGCATCGTGCAGGCGGTCATCTGGGCGTTCACCCATTCCGCGCTGATCATGCCGTTGTTCGGCGCGTTCGTCGGCTATTCCACCGACTGGCTGGCGCTGCAGATGGTCTTCCGGCCCATCGAGCCGAAGCGCTACCTCAGCGTATTCCGTTGGCAGGGACTCTTTCACAAGCGCCGCGACCAGGTTGCCGTGGATTACGGCGGGCTCATCGCCAACGAGATCCTGACCCCGGCCAATATCATTCACGCCATGCTGACCGGCCCGCAGTCCGATCGGTTGTTCTCCCTCGTCGAATACGAGGTGCAGCGGGTACTCGATCAGCAACTCGGCCGCGCGAAGCCCCTCGTCGAATTCGCCATCGGCCCGAGCCTCGAAGCCATGAAGCACGAGGTGGTCGACACCATGCGCGCTCGGCTGCCCGACAGCACCCGGCAGATCGAGGAGTACACCATGCGGGCCCTCGACGTACACGCCATGGTCATCGAGAAGATGCGGCTCATGACCAACGACGAGTACGAGAACATTCTGCGCCCGGCCTTCAAACAGGACGAGTGGAAGATCGTGGCCGTCGGCGCGGTCCTCGGTTTCCTGATCGGCGAACTACAGGTCCTCCTGCTGCTGCACTGACCGCCCAGGTGATACGGTCGAAGTGACCGTCCGTGCGGTAAAGTCTTTCAAGGAGGTACCGAAGTGGCAGGCCGACCCGGGCGCCGCGATCTGATACTGGAGACGTTCATTCGTCATGTGGCCGAACGAGGCTACGACCAGACCAATCTCGGCGATATCGCCAATGAGCTCGGCATGTCCAAGGGCACCATCGTGCACCACTTCGGCACCAAGGCGCAGATGCTGCGCGAGCTCGAGGACAACTACATGTCCCAGCGCAAACGCGAGCTGGAGGTTATCTTCGAGCGCCTGCAGTCGCCCGCCGAGCGCCTGGCGGCCATGATCTACGCGGCCATCTTCTACCAAGTCGAGTATCGCGACGCGACCATCGCCAGCCAGCGCGAATTCGTCCAGCTCGCAGGCGATCCCGAGATGCTGAAGATCCGCGAGCACCGCTCCGATGTGCAACGCATGATGCAGCAGGAGATCCGCTCCGGGATCGACTCGGGCGTGTTCCGCGACGTGGACGAAGGGCTCGCCACCCTGCAGATCTTCGGTTCCCTGCAATGGATGTGGACCTGGTTCAACCCCAAGGGCCGGCGCACCCCTGACGAGGTCGGCGCGGCCTTCGTCGATCTGACCCTCGGCGGACTGTTGATCGACCGATTCACCCTGACCGCGCTGTCCGATCCGACCGGCCGCGTGCCGAAGATCGTGCACGAGTGCATGCACGAGGCGGCATCGGCCAGTCAAGGCTGAGACATTCCGTCGAAGACACCGAATGGCCGTCCCCAGCCCTGGGGACGGCCATTCGCGTTGCGGGACCGCCGGCTCAGGCGCGCGCGGCCGGGCGGCGACGAACGATACCGATCACGAGCAGAACGAGACCGAGAGCAATCGACCCGAGCGGGACAATATCGGCGACCAGTCGCAGCTTGTTGGCAGCGGAATTCGCGCGCTCCGCGCTCGCTTTGGCGGATGCTTCGGTGGTTTTGATATCGAAGGCCGAGACGGGCAGCAAGTCCACCCGCTGACCGCCCACCTCCACGCCGGCGACCACCTGCTGTCGCTGCGTGGCGGTGATCGGTGTCCCGAGTTTGCGGTCGACTGCCACATTCAGCGCATTGGACGAGGTGTAGGTCAGCGGCACTACATCCGGCAGGGTCGGCAGTCCGCCGCGGAGGGCGTCCTGCTGCGTGGCGGGCAGCAGCGGAAGCAGTTGTTCGACAAGGGCCTTCGGCAGCGCGGTGGGCAGGGTGCGCAGCGTCGCGGGATTCTTCAGCGGCCCCTGCGCGGACACCTCGTAGCGGTACACCTCGCGCCCGAGAACCGTGTCGGAGCCCTTGTAGGTCAACGGAACTGCCGTCTGGGTGCCCGAATCCCAGTACCGCTGTGAATCATCGGCCGGCGGATCCAGCGCCAGGGAGACGGTCAGACCGGTGTGCGATTCTACCTCGGTGCCCGCGGGCGCGGGCGCGCTCCCGAGCGTCACGCGGTCGAGCGCGTAAGTATGGGTCTGATCGACTTTCAGCCCGTTGGGCCCGTTGATCACGGCATCGTCGTGCAGCACGGCGACATCACCGGTGGTGGACGATACGTAGATGTGCCGGTCCACGGTGATCGGCACATCGGTCATCAACGCATTCGCGGTGTCACCGCTTTGCAGCGCTTTCGAATTCAGCAGCGTAGCCCTGCCCTCGTAGTGCGCGATGGTATCGGTATCGCCCGGCAGCTTCGTCAGGGCGGGCACCACGGCGAAGCGCAGCACGCCCGCGAGAGCGATCAGCAGCACTCCGGCCGCTATGAGGGCGAGGGAGGATCGGCGCATTGTCATCATTTCGGTCCTGGAATCGGGAAGGCGACGCGCGAGCGAACCGCGACAGGAGCGGCTATACGGTCCACGCATCGCTGTGAGCTGCGACTCAGTGATGAGCCGGAGGCAAGCAGTAGACCACACTGACCGTACGGTTGGCTAGTATTCGAACGGATTTCGCGAGCAAGAGACCGTCCGGGTGGAGAAAACGGCTCTGCTGACCGCTTGTACGGTCCGCAAGCGACCCGGGGAGCGCGCCGTGTCCAGGCAATCCGAATCCCCGCGACGGCGTTAGAGTGCGACAGTTCGCTCAGTTCCCTGCGGGGATCAGAATGCGGTGATGCCAAGGGTCATGGGGTCGTTGTCCTGGTCTGCGAGCACGGTGCGGACCGAGGACAGCGTTGGCAATACCAGCCCACCAGCAAATCGCCGGTGGCGCGCAGGAATCGGACCGAACCGGTTCCGACCTTGTAGATCTCCTCAGGCTGCTCTTCGGCGGCACCCAGGGAGCCACTGAGTGCTGCGGCCATCCCGCGCACGTCCGCAACGGCCGTCCCTAGGAGGCGGGGCTCGGTGGTGAATCCCTCTCCCCGGCCAGCCGTTTCGCCGATCTTGCGGAAGAAGAAGTCCTGAGCCTTGATGCGGTGGCGCCCTCGTACGGGGAGCCGGATGATCGGGACGCGTGGGACGTCTTGTCGGCCGTGTCGGTGAGGTCGGCGCCCTGGATGCGTTGGCGGGTCGTCGGCGTCCGGTCACGGCCGGGAGTGAGTGGGAGGCTCAGCGAATGCCGCCGTCGAGGCGCAGAATCGACCCGGTATTGAAAGAGGAGGCATCGGAGGCGAAATACAGTGCCGCCCCGATGATCTCGTCGGGGCGGCCCGGCCGCCCGAGCGCGACCGTGGTGGCGAACTGGGCGCGGAACTCCTCCGGCCAGTGGGCGGCGATATCGGTTTCGATGGGGCCGCACTGAATCGCGTTGACCCGCACGGTAGGGCCGAATGCCTGCGCGAATCCCTCGGTGAGGTTGTTCAACCCGGCTTTGGCCGCCGAATACGGCAGCGCGATGACATCGGAGCGGGTGGCGGCCACCGAGGTGATGTTGATGATCGACCCGGCGCCCGCCGCGGCCATCCGGGTGCCGATTTCCGCCGTGAGCCGGAACGGCCCTTTGAGGTTCACTCCGATCACCTTGTCGAACAACGACTCCCCCACCTCGGCCAGGCTCGGGTACAGCGGCGAGATGCCCGCGTTGTTGACCAGTACGTCGACCCGGCCGAATTCGGCGTAGGCGGCCTCGATCAGCGCGTCGCAGTCGGCCCAATCGCCGACATTGGCGGCCACCGGCAGGGCGCGGCAGCCATACTTCTCGCTCAGTCGCGCGGCCAGTTCCCGGCAGCCGTCGATGCGCCGGCTGGCGATCACCAGGTCGGCGCCCGCGGCGGCGAACGCCTGCGCCATCTCTTTGCCCAGGCCCCGGCTGCCGCCGGTGATCAGGGCGATACGACCCGCAAGCACGCCGTTGTTGTCGCTCACCATCGGTCCCTCTTTTCTACTGCGCCGATGTAGCTCATTATTATGACCGTACGGGCGGTCAGTCAATCGCTCGACTAGACGCCTACAGAGGAGCGCCATGGCCTACGTGATCACGCAGCGCTGCTGCAACGACGCCACCTGCATTGCCGAATGCCCGGTGGATTGCATTCGCCCGACACCGGATCAGCCGGAGTTCGCCACGGCCGAAATGCTCTACATCGACCCCGATACCTGCATCGACTGCGGTGCGTGCGCCGACAGCTGCCCGGTACAGGCGATCTTCCCGGAGGACGAGCTCACCGCCTCGCTGGCACGGTACCGGGACATCAACGCCGCCTACTTCGAGCGGCATCCGCTCGAGGCGGATCTCGCGCCGCTGCCCGTACAGACGCGGCCATCCAAGGAATTGGGCACACTGCGCGTCGCCATTGTGGGCGCGGGACCGGCGGCCTGCTATGCGGCACTGGAGTTGCGCGCCCGCGCCGATGTCGAAGTCGAGATATTCGACAAGCTGCCCACACCGTGGGGTCTCGTACGCGCGGGTGTGGCTCCCGACCACGCGGGCACCAAGACAGTGACCGATGCCTTCACGATCGGCTTCGGCCGCGATGCCGTCCGCATGCACCTGAATGTGGAAGTTGGCGAGCACATCTCGCATGAGGAACTGCTCGAGTACCACCACGCGGTGATCTACGCGGTGGGCGCGAGCACCGATCGCCGCCTCGACATCCCTGGCGAGGATCTGCCGGGCAGCCATTCGGCCACCGAATTCGTCGCCTGGTACAACGGGCATCCCGAGTACTCGGACCGGCGATTCGACCTGTCCGGCGAACGCGCGATCATCATCGGCAACGGCAATGTGGCCCTCGATATCGCGCGCATTCTCACCATGGATCCCAAACAGCTGGCGACCACGGATATCGCTGATCACGCACTGGAAGCCCTGCGACACAGCGCTGTTCGCGAGGTCGTCCTGCTGGGCCGGCGCGGCCCGGCGCAGGCGGCCTACACCACTCCGGAGTTCCTGGCGCTGGGGCACCTGCCGGGCGTGGACGTCATCGTCGACGAGCAGGACCTGGTGCTCGATCCCGTCACACAGGCTCAGCTCGATGATCCGGAGGCCGAGCCGTCGCTGGTTTTGAAGGTCGACCTCGCCCGCGAGTACGCCGACCGGCTCCCGGTCTCCGGGAACAAGCGAATCGTATTCCGCTACTTGGCTTCTCCGACCGCGATCATCGGCGACGACCGGGCCGAAACCGTGGAAATCGTGCGCAACGCCCTGGTAGGCGACGCGGACCGGTTGCGGGCCGAACCGACCGATTCCACCGAGTCGCTGGCGGCCGGGCTGGTGCTGCGCTCGATCGGCTATCGCGGTGAACCGATCGACGGGCTGCCGTTCGACCATGCCCGCGGTGTCGTACCGCACGAGCGCGGCCGTGTCACTCCCGGCGTCTACGTGACCGGATGGATCAAGCGCGGGCCGCGCGGGGTCATCGGCACCAATAAGACCGACTCCAAAGAGACTGTCGACCAGCTGATCTCCGATTTCGTCGCCGGCGAGCTGAAGGCTCCGCGCGCAGGCCGGGAAGCGCTGGCCGACCTGGTGGCGCGGCGTCAGCCCGAGGTCGTCGGCCGCGACGGATGGGCCGCCATCGACGCGGCGGAACGGGCAGCGGGCACGGCGGCGGGCCGGCCTCGGGTCAAGCTGACCGAGACCCAGGCACTGGTGCGGGCGGCACGAGGCTGAACACAGCAGTGGGGCGGTGACCCTCGATCAGGATCGCCGCCCCACGCATCGCGTCGTGCACACCGGCATTCACAGGCGCGGGAGGAATACCCGCGCACACGACGCTAATCGGCCTCACTCGAGGAGTGCGGCCGCCTCGGCGAACAACTGCACGGTGATCCCATGCAGTTTGTCGCCGATCTCCCGGGGCGCTTTGCCCGCCGCGGCGCGGGCATACGTGCCCTCCAGGATGATTCCCAGCTTGAATCCCGCGAGCACGGTGTACCAGGTGATCGCGCTCAGATCCCGATCGGAGAACTTCGCGTAGTGCTCGACCATCTCCGCGGCGGTCGGTACTCCCCCGGCGGCGGCCAGCGCCGGGGTCACCGCGGCGCCCGCCGCACCGGCCGGGGTGGTGGCGATCTGCCAGCCCAGATCCAGGAGGGGATCACCGATGGTGGACATCTCCCAGTCGACCATGGCCGCCAACTCCGGCCCGTCCCAATGGAACATCATGTTGGCCAGGTGGCAGTCGCCGTGCATGATGCCGGGACGCCAACTGCGCGGCAGGTTGTTCTCCAGCCACCGCGCGACGCTGTCCAGATGCGGGATATCCGGTCCGGCGTAGTCGTCGTTCCTACGGTAGCCCTCGAGCTCGCGCAGCCACCGCGACACCTGGCGCTCCACAAAACCGTCGGGCTTGCCGAAATCGGCCAAGCCCAAGGCTGCGTAGTCGACGTTGCCGAGCTTGGCGATGCCCTCCACTGCCGACAGCACCATCGAGTGCCGCACCGACCCGTCACCGGCATGCAGGTCGGGCAATTCCGTACCCGGATTGAAGCCGTCCACCGGTTCCATCAGATAGAACACCGAGCCACCCAGCATGGATTCGTCCGTGCAGGCCGCGATCACCCGTGGTGCGATCACATCGGTGTCCCGCAGCGCGCCGAGCAGTCGCGCCTCCCGGCGCAGCACCGCATTGCTCGCCGGCCGGGGATGTTTCGGCGCGCGGCGCATGACATAGTCACGGTCGCCGCGTGCGAACCGCAACATGACGTTCTGTGTGCCGCCGCCCAGCGGAGCGAGGTCGGTGATCTCCCCCTCGGGCAGTCCCTGCGCATCCATCCACCGGCCGAGCGCGGGCAGATCGACGATCTCGGTCCACCCGCTGATCATCCGAACGGTCATCTCTCCCTCACGCCCCTCACGTCACCATCCCGTCAAACCCACTGGGCGGCTCCACATTTCGCGCAGGTGGATGATCTCGGCATTGAATTCCTCGATCGCCTGCATATTGCTGGCGTGCCCGCTGTCCGGCAGTTCGACGACTCGCTCCAGCTGGCCCTCGGCCCGGACCAGCTCCGCCGTGCGCATAGACTCGCTCGGCGGCAGCAGGCCGTCCCGCAGTCCGTAGAGGACCGTGGTCGGCACCTGCAATGCCCGCACGCCGGCGGAAAGCTCCACGCTCTGCAGGACTTTCGCCCAGCGGCTGCGGACACGCGGCGAGCAGCTGTTACTGATGCGCTGCCCGAACTCCACCAGCTCGGGCGATGCGGCGGACGTCAGCGCGAGCCTGCGGTACAGCGACCGGGTCAGAAACCGAGGCGGGGCGGGCAGCGGCGCAACCGCCGCCGAGGTGAGCAGCCGGGTGCCGAAATCCTGCCGTCGCGACATTCCCGCACGCCCTTCGGACAGACCGGTCGCGGTATTGGCCAGCAGCGCCGACACCGCGTACCGTCCCACCAGCTCGGGAAACCGTTGCGCCCAGGCGAGAATGGTGGCGCCACCCATGCTGTGACCCACCAGCGTGGCGGGCAGCGCGGGGTCCACGGTCGCCTCCAGCACCGCGGCGAGGTCCTCTGCCAGGACATCGGCGCTGTAGGCCCGCCACCCGGCTTCGCTGCGACCGTGGCCGCGTTGATCGAAGGCGATCACCCGGTACGCCCCGGATAGCTCGTTGATCTGCGCGTTCCAGAATTCGATCGCCGCCGCCCAGCCGTGCACCAGCACAATCGGTTCCGCGGCGGGGTCGCCGTATTCGCGGACGTGCAGGGCGGTGCCGTCGGCCGACAGAATGATCGACCGGCTGCGGGGAACGGGATGCCGGAACGGTCCGAACGCGTAATTCTCCGGCGCGAACCGCAGAGTCTGGCCGCAGAGGCTTCTGGGCATGCTGTAACTCCCTTGTATACAGTGCCTGTTTCCATGCGCCGAGGGCGCGAGATGTTCACCAATCACGGTGTAGGTCAGTCGATTCGACTCACCTTGCGGGCGGCCAGCCGTGCGCGGGGCCGCAAATTCGCGACCTTGCCCGCCGTGCCGTACAGCAACTGGACGGCTTTGAGCAGCTTGGGTGAGATCCGCGCATCGGTCGGATAGAAGTGCACGTCCCGGTTCGGGAACGAGCGCGCGACCAGCACCGCTTGCTTCTTACAGAACTTGCGGATGCCGTCCGCACCGTGGCGGGTCCCGATGCCGGAGGTCTTGACCCCGCCCATCGGCAGGCCGAGTGCGAAACAGTGGGTCAGCATGTCGTTGACCGAGACCGAGCCGGCCTCGATCCGCCGGGCCAGCCGCTCTCCGCGCTTGTGGTCCCGGGTCATGATCGTCGCGGCGAGACCGTATTTCGAGTCATTGGCCAGCCGCACGGCTTCCTCCGCGTCGGCGACCTTCATGATGGGGATCAGCGGCCCGAAGGTTTCCTCTGTCATACAGGTCATCGAATGATCCACGCCCACCAGCACGGTCGGCTGATAGAAGCGGCCCGGACCATCGGTGACGGGCTTTCCACCCACCAGCACCCGCGCGCCCTTGGCCTGCGCATCACGGACCTGCGCATCGATGATCCCGACCTGCGCCTCGGTGATGATCGCGCCGACATCGACCGCGCCCGGTGCGACGGGCACACCCTGCCGCAGCGCTTTCACCTTCGCCACGACGCGAGCGACGAATTCGTCGTACACCGGCGCTTCGACGTAGAAGCGCTCGGTGGACAGACACACCTGACCACTGTTGACGTTCGCCCCGAACACCGCGAGATTGGCGGCACGTTCGATATTGGCGTCCGCCAGCACGATCATCGGATCCTTGCCGCCGAGTTCCAGCGAGACCGGGATCAGCCGTTGCGCGGCCTGTGCGCCGATCTTGCGACCGGTCGCCGTCGACCCGGTGAACATGACCATGTCCACGACATCGACCACGGCGGCACCGGTTGCGCCGGCACCGGTCGCGACCTGGAAGACCGCGCGCGGCATACCGCATTCGATGAGACCGCGCCGGACGATCTCGATGGACAGCGGGGTGATTTCCGAGGGTTTCAGGATCACCGCATTCCCGGCGGCCAGCGCGGGAATGGAATCCCCGAATCCGATGGTGATCGGAAAGTTCCATGGCGCGATGATTCCCACCAGGCCGTGCGGCACATAGTGCGCGCGCATCTTCTTACCCAGCACGAACGGCGATGTCTGTGCGATTCGCTTGCTACGCAAGTACTTTCCGGAATTGTCCGCCCAATGGCCCAGCGCGGTCAGCGGATACGCCAATTCGAGCACGCTGTCCTCGAAAACCCGGCCGGTCTCGGCCTGCACCGCTTCCAGGATTTCATCGGCATGGTCGGCCATCCACTGCTGCATACGGCGGAACACCACCGCGCGGCCATCGAAACCCAGTGCCTGCCAGGCGAGTTGAGCCTTTCGCCCACGCTCGGCGAGGGCGGCCACCTCGGCGGCGTCCAGCACCGGCGCGGTGCCGATGCGGACTCCCGTCGCCGGGTTGACGACCTCGAGTTCAGCCGAACCCCGTGGTTCGGCGCTGATTTCGGTCATGACGATTGGTCCTTCACCTGTCGCCGGGCTCATCAGGGCAGATAGATCGACTTGTACTGCTGATAGGCAGAAAGACCCTCGGGGCCGAGCTCACGGCCCAGACCGCTGTCCTTCACACCACCGAAGGGCGCACCGTGGTCCATGGTGTAGCCGTTGACACCGATGCTGCCGGTCTGCACCCGGCGGGCAAGTGCCGCACCGCGTTCCACGTCGGAGGTCCACACCGTGCCGCCGAGACCGTAGGGCGAGTCATTGGCCAGGCGCACCGCATCCGCGTCGCTGTCGAACGGGATGACCGCGAGCACCGGACCGAAGATTTCCTCGCGCCCGATGGTGGCGCTGTTGTCCACGTCCGCGAACACGGTCGGCTCGACATACCAGCCACGGTCGAACCCGGCGGGACGTCCGCCGCCGACTGTGATTCGTCCGCCTTCGGCCTTGCCCTTGGCGATGTAGCCCTCGATGATTTCCCGCTGTCCGGCGCTGGCCACCGGCCCGATAACCGTCGAACGGTCCAGGGGGTCACCGATTCTCAGTGCGCGCACCATATCGCTCAGCGCGTCCACGACCTCGCCGTAGCGGCGGCGCGGCGCGAGAATGCGGGTGCAGATGTAGCAGCTCTGGCCCTGGTTCATCAGGCTGGCCGCGAACAGATTCGGGATCACGGCCGAGAGGTCGGCATCGTCGAGGATAAGTGCCGCCGACTTGCCGCCGAGTTCGAGAGTGACCGGCTTCAGCAGCCGCCCACAGGTTTCCGCGATCGCGCGCCCGGCATCGGTGGACCCGGTGAACGCGATCTTGTCCACGCCCGGGTGGGCCACCAGGTGCGCACCCGCCGTGCGTCCCGCGCCCGGAACGATATTCAGCACGCCCGCAGGCAAGTCCGCCGCGGCGGCGGCCTCGGCGACCAACATGGCGTCGAGTACGGTCTCCGACGACGGTTTCATCACGACAGTGCATCCGGCGGCCAGCGCGGGCGCGATCTTGAAGAAGGCCAGGGTCTGCGGGAAGTTCCACGGCACGATCGCACCGACCACGCCGAGCGGTTCACGACGCACCTCGGTCGTGCCGGCGACCAGCGATCGACGCACCTCGCTGGCGGGTAGCTGCCGAACGAGCTCGGCGTAGTAGCGCAGCATCGTCGCGGGAACAGCGCCCTCGACCGGCTTGCCGAAGCGGATCGGCATGCCGTTCTGCATGCTGACCCGACGCACCATTTCATCACTGCGAGCGAGCAATTCGGCCGCGAAGCGCTCCACGTAGTCCGCCCGCCACGCCGGTTCCCAGGTGGCCCAGCCATGCGGATCGTCGAAGGCCCGGCGCGCGGCAGCCACCGCGGCGTCGATATCGGCCGGGCCGGCGGCGGGCACACTGCCCAGCAGTTCCTCGGTGCTCGCCGAATACGCCTCGATCCGCTCCCCCGACGACGGTCGGGTCCACGCCCCTCCGATGTACAGCGAGCCGTAATCCACCGTCATGGGGTGTCCTTTCCTGGGACCAGCACGGGTTTGATCACCGCACCGGATTTCATGGCCTGCTCGGCGGCGTCGATACGCGCGAGCGGGAAGAGTTCGATCAGTTCGTGGAACGGAAAGCGATCCTGCCGCCATAACTCGATCAGCTTGGGAATCAACAACTTCGGCACGCTGTCGCCTTCAAGGATGCCCTTGACCGTGCGGCCGAACGCCAATTGGTCCGGGCGGACCACCAGCGGCTTCAGCTGCACGCCGACGCATCCGCACACCCCGCGCAGGCGCAGAACGTCGATGGCGGTCGACACCACCTCCGGCACTCCCGTGGTGTCCAGGGAGAAGTCCAGGCCGCCAGGGACGAGCGCCTTGACAGCCTCGGCCAGCTTGTCGGTATCGGCGCTGAAAGTATGTGTGGCCCCGAGCTTTTCGGCCAGGCGCAGCCGATCCGGATTGCGGTCGACCGCGACGATGGTGGTGGCCCCCGCTACTTTGGCCGCCATGACGGCAGACAGGCCAACCGTGCCGGTGCCGAATACCGCCAGCGAATCTCCGGCGCCGACCCCCAGCGAGGTGAAAACCGAACCCGCGCCGGTCAATATGCCGCACGACAATGGACCCAGCAGCTCGAGCGGCAGTGCCGGATCGACCTTGATCGCGTTGCGCGCCGGCACCACGCTGAGTTCGGCGAACGACGACTGGCCGAACCATTTGCCCATGACCGGCTCCCCGGCGGCATCCCGCACCGTGGTCGGCCGACCCGGGCGGTAGCCGGACATATTGCGAGGCCAGAAGGATTCGCAGTAGGCAGGCTGGGCATCGAGGCAATTGCGGCAGGTACCGCAGAAGTCGAAGGACAGCACCACATGATCGCCCACCGCGAGGCCGGTGACGCCGGGCCCCAGGGCGATGACCTCGCCCGCACCCTCGTGCCCCGTGATTATCGGCGGCTTGCACATAGGAGTGCGGGGCAGAAAGTCGCTGTGGCACATGCCGGTTCCGGCGACACGAACGAGCACCTGACCGTACCCGGGTGCGTCGAGCTCGACATCCTCGATCCGGAAGGGACCGTCGGCGGTGCGCAATACCGCCGCACGTGTGCGAATCGATGTCATGACGCGCTACCGGAACGAGCGGGCGCGCTGGAGAAAGAGGCCACGTTGCCACACCTTTCGAGATTCGTGTGCACCTCACACATCATACGATACTGACCGCTCGTACAGTCAATAGCCACTTGCCGGACTCTTCCGGGGGCACGGCTCGTCCCCGCACCCGTTCGACCGGGAAGCTCGACAAGCTGCAGCGCCGGCGACAGTGCGCTGAAATGCCGCACACGAGGTTGCGCTTGGTTCATCACACCTTCTTCAGACCATCCCGATGCGCCCCGAGCGACACACCACTACTGACCGCTCGTACACAGTCGATGCAGAGTGGCGCCGCAACTCCACCCGAACGACTGCACGCTCCATACCGAGGCAAGCAACAGACCTTGCAGCCCACGAGGCGCCGATGCATCTCCTCGCAATCTTGACCGTCCGTACAGTCACTCTGTTAGCATCGCCTCCGACCCCTACCTTGCTGCCGCAGCGCTGCGGAGGATGTCGCTCCGCCCTCCCCCACGGAGCCGCCACGAGCGCTCGGTAGAGAGGCATCACGAAAGGAACGACGACATGCCGACCGAGGCATTCATATTCGAGGCGCTACGTACGCCACGCGGCAAGGTCAAAAAGGGTTCGCTGCATTCGGTGAAGCCGGTCGATCTTGTCGTCGGGCTGATCGAGGAACTCCGGAACCGATTCCCCGACCTGGACGAGGATCGCATCTCCGACGTCCTGCTCGGGGTCGTCTCCCCGATCGGAGACCAGGGCGGGGATATCGCGCGCACCGCGGTACTGGCGGCGAAGATGCCGAACACGGTGGGCGGCGTGCAGCTGAACCGTTTCTGCGGATCGGGCCTCGAGACAGTCAACCTAGCCGCGCAGAAGGTCCGTTCGGGCTTCGACGATCTCGTGCTCGCCGGTGGTGTCGAGTCCATGTCGCGGGTCCCGATGGGCTCGGACGGCGGGGCCATCTTGGCCGACCCGGCGACCAACTACGATATCGGTTTCGTGCCGCAGGGCATCAGTGCCGATCTGGTTGCCACCATGGAAGGCTTCAGCCGCGAGGACGTCGATGCCTATGCGGTGCGCTCGCAGGAGCTCGCCAGCGCGGCGTGGACCGGCGGCTACTTCGACAAGAGCGTAGTTCCGGTCAAGGATGTCAACGGTCTGGTCGTGCTCGACCACGACGAGCACATGCGTTCCGGCACGACGGTCGCGGATCTCGGGAAGCTGAAGCCGTCCTTCGCCGCGCTCGCCGAGACGGGTGGTTTCAACGCGGTGGCGCTGCAGAAATATCACTGGGTGGAGCGAATCGACCACGTGCACCACGGCGGCAACAGCTCAGGCATCGTCGACGGAGCCGCGCTGGTTCTGCTCGGTTCCGAGGAAGCCGGGCAGGCCTCGGGCCTGACACCGCGTGCCCGTGTGGTGGCGACCGCGACCAGCGGCGCCGACGCGACCATCATGCTGACCGGTCCGACGCCGGCCACCGAGAAGGTGCTCGCCCTCGCGGGACTGACTGTCGACGACATCGACCTGTTCGAGATCAACGAGGCGTTCGCCGCCGTCGTCCTCAAGTATCAAAAGGATCTGAACATCCCGGACGAGAAGCTCAACGTCAACGGTGGCGCGATCGCGATGGGCCACCCGCTCGGCGCCACCGGCGCGATGATCACCGGCACCATGATCGACGAGCTCGAACGGCGAAACGGCAGATACGCACTGATCACGCTGTGCGTCGCGGGCGGCATGGGCGTCGCGACGATCATCGAGAGGGTTTGATTCGCCATGACAGAGAACATGATCGGTTGGGACCGGGACGCCGACGGCATCGTAGTGCTGACCATGGACGACCCGAACCAGAGCGCCAACACTATGAACGCCTTGTACAAGGCGTCGATGACCGCCACTGTCGATCGGCTCGAAGTGGAAAAAGACGACATCACCGGCGTCGTGCTCACCTCGGCGAAGAAGACCTTCTTCGCCGGCGGAGATATCAAGGACATGATCCGGACAACCCCGGACCAAGCGCAGGCCGTGATGGATGAGCTCGATGAGATCAAGGGCACGGTGCGGCGGCTCGAACTGCTCGGCAAGCCCGTCGTCGCGGCAATCAACGGCGCGGCCCTCGGCGGCGGCCTCGAGATCGCACTCGCCTGTCACCATCGCATCGCGGCCGAAGTGAAGGGCAGCCAGATAGGTCTGCCCGAGGTCACGCTCGGGCTGCTGCCGGCGGGCGGTGGTATCACCCGCACCGTTCGGATGCTGGGCATCCAGAACGCACTGATGGGTGTGCTGCTGCAGGGACAGCGCAACAGCCCGGCCAAGGCGAAGGAAATCGGCCTCGTCGACGAACTGGTCGGCTCGGTCGAGGAGCTCGTGCCCGCCGCCAAGGCCTGGATCAAGGCGAACCCGGACAAATGCGTGCAGCCCTGGGATGCCAAGCGCTTTCAGCTCCCGGGCGGCGATCCGTCATCGCCAGCGCTCGCGGCGAGCCTGCCCGCGTACCCGGCTAACCTGCGCAAGCAGCTCAAAGGCACCAACATGCCCGCACCGCGCGCCATCATGGCGGCCGCGGTCGAGGGTGCACAGGTCGGTTTCGAGGACGCGTCGCTGATCGAGTCACGCTACTTCGTCTCCCTGGTGACAGGTCCGGTCGCGAAGAACATGATGCAGGCGTTCTTCCTCGACCTACAGTCGATCAACAATGGCGGCTCCCGCCCCAAGGGCATCGCCAAGCGCGAGATCCGGAAGATCGGCGTGCTCGGCGCGGGCATGATGGGTGCGGGCATCGCCTACGTCTCCGCACAGGCCGGCTACGACGTCGTCCTCAAGGACGTCACGGTCGAAGCCGCCGAACGCGGTAAGGCCTACAGCGAGAAGCTTGAAACCAAGGCCCTCGCCCGGGGCACGACCACCGAGGAGAAGTCGAAAGCGCTGCTGGACCGCATCACTCCGACAGCATCGGCAACCGACTTCGCCGGCGTCGACTTCGTCATCGAGGCGGTCTTCGAGAACTCTGAGCTCAAGCACCGGGTGTTCCAGGAGATCGAGGACATCGTCGAGCCAGACGCGCTCCTTGGTTCCAACACCTCCACCCTGCCGATCACCAGCCTCGCGACCGGAGTGAAGCGCCAGCAGGACTTCATCGGCGTCCACTTCTTCTCCCCGGTCGACAAGATGCCGCTGATCGAAATCATCAAGGGCGAGAAGACGTCCGACGAAGCACTGGCCCGCGTGATCGACTACACCCTGTCGATCCGCAAGACGCCGATCGTCGTCAACGACAGCCATGGATTCTTCACCTCACGTGTCATCATCACCTTCATCCAGGAGGCGATCGCAATGCTGGCCGAAGGTATCGAGCCGGCGACCATCGACCAGGCGGGTGCACAAGCCGGCTATCCGGCTCCCCCACTGCAACTCGCCGACGAGCTCAACTTGAAACTCATGCACAAGGTCACGCTCGAGGCCCGCGCGGCCGCGGAACGCGGCGGCACGACGTTGCCGTCGGATCATCCCGCCCATCGCGTCATGGAATTCATGCTGGAGCAGGGCCGGCCCGGCCGGCTCGAGAAAGCGGGCTTCTACGAGTACGACGACAGCGGCAAGCGGGTGAGGTTGTGGCCCGGCCTGCGCACGCATTACAACACGATCGCGGGCGAGACCGTGCCGATCCGCGATCTCATCGACCGCATGCTGTTCATCGAGGCCATCGAAACCCAGAAATGCTTCGATGAGGGCGTGCTCACCACGTCGGCCGACGCCAATATCGGCTCGCTGTTCGGGATCGGCTATCCAGCATGGACCGGCGGTGTGCACCAGTTCATCGTCGGCTACGCCGGCGAGGGCAAGGCCGCGTTCGTCCGGCGTGCCGACGAGCTCGCCGCGAAGTACGGTGACCGATTCCAGGTGCCGACGTCGCTTCGCGACTGACAGCAGAGACCGAGCCGTGCTCTGGCTTCCACTCCGGGGTACGGCTCGGCCTCGGTCATGGCGCGCTCCAGCTCCGCACACTCTGTGGTGACAGCGACGAGCAGCGTGTGCCGGGTCAGGCGTCGTAGCGGCTGGCGGCGGCGCGGACCTGATCGACGTAGACGCTCGACTGGTTGTAGGCCAGGATGGCCTGCCGCCAGCCGGTGGCCGTGGCGAGGTCGCCGCCCGCCGCGCACAGGTAGCGGCCGGCAGCTACGGCGGCGTCGTCGATATTGTCGGGGCTTCCCGAAAGGGACTTCGCCGGAACAGGTTTGCCGGATTCGAGCGCCGCGGCGATGATGCTGTAGTCGGCATCGGCGCGAATACCCCAGCGGGCCCAGGTGTCCGGGATGAACTGGAACGGACCCATCGCTCGGGCGGAGACCGTTTTGCCGGTGCGGGCGGTGGCCGAGGGGTCGACGATGACGGCATTGCCTCCGGTGCCGTCGAGGGCGACGCCGCGGATCACCGGGCGCACCGACCCGTCGGCGGCGATGGACGCGCCGCCGAAACGAGCGTGATTGCTTTCCACACGCGCGATCCCGGCCAGGGTGGTCCAGCCGAGGTGGCAGTTCGGCTGCGCCTTCGCCAGCACAACGGTGGCGTAGCCGTACGCCTGCAAGGCGCGCAGGGGGATGGCGAACCTGTCCGCGCGGGGGCGGGCCCAATTCTGCAGCTGGTCGAGTTTGTGTTCGACCGCCTCCAACCGTATGCCCGGGACCGGGCCGCCGGAACCGGGCGGGGCCGAGGTGTGATCGGAGGCCAGGCCACAGCCCGTGACGGTCACAGCGACCGCCGAGACCAGCATCGCCACACGGGCGAGCCGGAATTCGCTGGTGCCGAGAATCTTTCGCATTCCTCACCTAGCCGCAGGGGCGGCCGGAACGCGGTGTCGACACGGCCGTCCCGGCGGGCGGTGCGCAGCGGGTCGTGGTGACCGAGAGCGTGGCAGTTGTCGTCCTGCTGGGTGTTCCAGGCTTCGCGGTCGTCACGGTCAATGTCGTTGGGGCAGTGGGTGTCAGCGTAACGCTCGGCCTGGTAGGCACGACCCGAGTCGTGGTGACCGCGGAGGTGGTCGCGACAACCGGCGTCGTGGTGACCGTGGGCGTCATCACCACGGTGGTCACGCTCGGAGTGAGCACGACCGTGACGGTGGACGGTGTGGTGCCGGAGTTGGTGGTCGAAACCACCGACGGGTACACGGTTGCCGGTACCAGCGGGCCGATGCTCAGGCTTGCGCTCGCGCTCAGACTGACCGAGAGGCTCGGCGCGTCGGTAGTGGTGACAATCGGCGTATCCGTGATCGTGACGGGGATTTCGGTCGTGGTGACCGGGGTGTCGCTGGTGGTCAGCTCGGTGGAGGTGTCGACCATTGGCTCGTCGCCATCGGGATACGGATCCGATATCGGCTCGGACCCGTCACCGGGAACCGGAACATCGGCCGGTGTTTCCGAATATGGCTGGGCCGCACCATTGTTCGCGCCATCGAGCGCCCAGGCCGAAACAAGCTGCGTGGTGGACTCTCCGGTCGTGGACGACGACGCCTCGACATCGGCCACTCTGCCGTCGTCCCGGGATTCGAGCGCGACCACCACGGCGACGGTGAGCGGCAACAGCACCGCGACCGCCAGGATGCGCGGAAGTCGCCGCCCCATACGGAATCCGGGTTCGACAATGAACGCCGCCATATCCGGTTGGTCCTGATCGGAGTTCTTGTGGTCGTTGGATTGCACCTGAGATCCTTTGTTCTGTCTTGTGTCGCTGGAAGATTGCGAGCTTGCCGGTAACAGGGGCGTGCGAGTCGGCCGATGGGGCAGACACCGGCAATCGCCGAGCCGGAGGTATCGCGTGCTATTTCATGCCGGGCGCTCGGCCGGATAGAGGCGGTGGATGATCAACGCCGCGGCCAGCATTCGCGATTCGTGTGGATGCAAGGGATTGAGGCCGGTGATGTCGCCGATCCGGCGCAACCGGTAGGTGAGGCTGTTCGGATGCAAGTGAATCTCCTCGGCGGCTCGCTGGCGATCCCAGCCGTGCCGGACGTGGGCCTCGAGCGCTTCCAGCAGATGTTTCTGGCCGATCAACGGGCGTATCCGCGCCGCGAGCCGATCGCGTGCCACTCCTGGCCGGACCAACTGGTATTCCAGCAGCAGGTCATCGGTCCCGTAGACACCGGGCGGACGCTCCAGACCTGCCGCCAGCTGACCGAACTCCAGAGCCTGCGTCGCCGCAGCAGGAAGACCGGCCAGCGACACCGCACCGAAGTCGATCATGATCACCGGTTCGCCGAGCCACTCCGTGAGGCAGCTGGCCAGGCCTAGAAGCCGTGCGGGGTCTGGCGCAACCTCGTCGGCCGGCAGCAGCACCACACCGGCGCGACCGTCGAAGGTATGCAGGGCAGCGGTTCCCGCGAACCGGTCGAGTTCATTCTGGACAAGATCGATTCGCCTGCGCTGCTCGAAATTCACATATTGCGGGTCCACCCCTTCGGTGAGACGCACGTGCAGCGCTATCAGCGCGTAGCGCTCGGACACCACCATGTCGGCCTGTACGGCGAGCGTCGTGGTCGGGGCGCCGCTGACGAGCGCGTCGCACAGGGCCCGCCGGGCCTGACGTTCGAGGCCGTCGCCAGGGCGTTCGGAATGGGACCGGGACTCCAGCAGGATTGCCATGGCTCTGCCCAGACAGTCGAGTAGCAATCGATTCAGCGCGAACATGTCGGTCATGTCGACCGGCCGTGCGACACTGGCCGCCTCGTTCCACACTGCGATCGTCACCGCGAATCCGCCGCTTATCAAGGTGCGCACCGATAGCCGTTCCTCGGCACACAACTCGGCGAGAGGAGCGATTGCTCCGGCCATCTCCTCGTCGGTGAACTCACGCCCGTCGTCGATGGCCCTGATGGCCGACAGGAACAATTCGACTGCCACCGATGCGAAGCAGTCGGCGACACGACGATCAGGCAATTGATCCAAGGCAGGAAAGGATCGCAGGACAGTCGTCACGAGTTTCGATTTCAGGTCGCTTATCCGCAATAGCAATCGGGCCAAGAATGGCTCATCGATCACCAAACGGTGCGTGGGGTCGAGCACCGGCATCGTCTACATCTCACAGGAAGCTGTATTGGAAGTTTGGGGAATTCGCCCCGAGCGGACTCGGAGCGAATTCGCTGCATCAGGATTCTCTAGGACGATTGCTGCACTGCGGGCAGCCACGCCAGCCCACAGTTGGCATTCTTCGCCGTCGACGGCGACAACGCATTGAGCACCAGCCTGATGGTTGTGTTGTTGTACGGCAGGCGGCCGTGGTCCACCAGATCGAGACCGCAGGCGTCCTGGACCCACTTGTTGTTGACCCCGGCTTCGTTGATGAACGTGGCCGAGGCCGGCGTCGACAGCAGGTCGTACTTGGTGCCGATCATGGTGTAGGACACGCCGGGCTTGGTGACCGGCCCGTTGTTCACGACTTTGACCACTGTCGAGTCCGTCGTCTGGTCGGCGCACGCCGGGCAGGCGGCTTCCAAGAGCTCGCCGGCACCGGGGATCAACGCGGCTAGAGTGGCCAAGCCGCTGATGGTGCTGCCGTGGGTGGTAGCGCCCATCCCGACGACCGTGCCCACCTTCGATGCGTAGTTCAGCACCTTCGTCACATAGAGCGCGATCAGTCCGCCCTGGGAGTGTCCGACGAGATCGACCTTGGTTTCTGGACCGTACTTGGTGATCAACTGATCGACCAATGCCTTGACCTGATTCGCCGACGTCGGTAGCGGTTGCACCGTCTGCACGAGGTTGCTCGGGTTGCTGGTCAGCGCGACGGAGAACACGCAGTATCCGTTGTTCGCGAGGATCGGGCCGAGCGCACCCCAGTTGTCCTTCATCGCGCCGAACGTGCCTTGAATGAGGACGACCGGTCGCGGATGGGCCGCGGTGAGCTTGCAATCGTTGTTGTTCACCCCCGCCGGCGGCGCCGCCGGGTTCGAGACGGCGGCGAGGACACCGGCCGTGAAGGTCGAGATGATCTGATATTGGTTGTCCGCCGTGGCCGTGCTGTTCCCGCTCAGGGCTAGAACAGAGGTGATCAGTGCGGCGATACCGGCCCGTAGAAATGCTCGCGCCATCGTGTTGTTCCTTTTCTCAATGACCGAAAGTGGGCTCCGGAGGTTTCTCCATCGCATTCGGTTCGACCGAATGTAGGCGCAGACCAGCAAGCATCTGATCGGATTTCATGAAATCTCAAGAGAATCTCCTATCCCACAAACATTCATATGCCTGATTCTCCGATCCGACGAATGACCTGGATCCGCCCCCTTCAGCCGTGCAAAGGCGCCGCAGGAATTTCGGTTGATCGCTAGTTGAGTGCGGGGCAGGGGCGAAACAGAGGAAATCCCATATCGTGCCGCTGCATCGGCAACATAGGTGCCTCTCGGTAGCACAGTCGTCATGCGCACCGCCCCGAAAAGGCGAACCCTCGCCATCGCGGTCAACAGCACCCCGACTGCCACCAAGGCGAGCGAAGAATGGCGGATTGTCAACATTCGGTCCTGCTATCCGGCTCATGATGCGCGAGGACTCCGCCGTCCAGTTCTGCCATGCGGTCCGCACATCACTGTGACGAGCGACTCATTGTGAGCCGATGGCCAATAGTAGACCACACTGACCGTACGGTTGGCTAGTTCAAAGAACGTCGCTTTGTCGACGTTGCCCAGCATCCCCCCGAACTGCACCGTTACCAACCAGAGCGGAGCAGCCGCGAGGCTATCAACCGTCCGTACAGTCAACTAGATGCGGGACGTTCAGGGTTCGAGAGCGTTCTCCGAAAAGTCGCTTGCCCCAACGAACGCACCGAAGGGTCGTATCCCGTCGTACCGCATAACGCAGTGGCTCCCAGGCGGTCGCGCCGCTGACCGCGCGCGACGATGCAGGCCACTGTCGAGATCACTCCGGGATCGGCGCCGACCGGTTCAGTGGACGCACGCGGCACTTCCGAACCGCGCGTACGGCTCAGCAGGTAGCGGGCGTCGTTCTGTGGTTCATTTGTACAGGCCGGCTCTATTGAGCGATTGCCCGCCGTCTATCCGCAATATCTGCCCGGTTATGTAACCTGCCGCTGGCGAAAGCAGGAAGAGCATGCAGCCACATACTTCGTCTAGAGTCGCTACGCGCCCTAGTGGGACTGTGCTCAGCAGCCGCGTTCGCGCCGACTCCGGCATGGCCACCACTTTGGGGGTTGCGATCAGGCCGGGGGCGATTGCGTTGACCCGGATTCCGTCATCGGACCACTCCGTAGCGAGCGATTTCGTCAGACCCAGCACCGCGGCTTTCGAGGCGGAATACGACAGCTGACCGCGCAGGCCGTCCTGGGCTGCGACAGAGGACACGAAGAGTATCGACGCCGTGTTCGATTCGCGCAGAGCCGGATACGCAGCTTGGGAAATGAAGACTTGCGACATCAGGTTCGATTCCACGTCGCGCCGGAAGTCTGCTGCTGGAAATGTCGCTGCGCGATGGATCGTGTCGACGATGCCCGCCGCACCGATCACCGAGTCCAGTCCGCCGAGCGTTTCGACGGCCTCGTTCACTGCCGCGGCGGCCGCACCGGGGTCGGTGATGTCAGCTTGCAGGTGCAGATCGGCTCGGGTGTCCGGTGCGTCGACCATGTCGACTCCCGCCGTGCGGCAGCCGCACGCGACGAGCAGGTCGATGAGGCGCCGGCCGAGCCCACCCGCTGCGCCGGTGACCAGTACTCGTGCGCCGCGCCGCGGGGTGGTCAGGGTTGCCGCGTGGTTCGCGCCCGGATTCGAATCTGCGGTCATTGGGTTGTCCTATCCACCTCGGGAGGTAGCCGAAGCGCTCGCCGGCCGAGCTCGGTGTCGATCACTTGATCGACACCGTAACGATGTGGACAGCACGTGTCAATGGCCATGTCGATCATCCGATCGACACCATTGACAGCGGCGGGCCATGCTCCCTAACGTGTCGATCAAGCGATCGACACGATCGCGGAAGGAGTACTACTACACATGGCGAAGGCCGATTCGAGCATTTTGGTCGAGGACCAAACTTGCAAAACTGCCGAAGTCGAGGCGATCATTGTCGGCTCCGGATTCAGCGGGCTTGGCATAGCGGCGTTGCTCGACCGTGCGGGATACACGTCGTTCAGGATTCTGGAGTCGCACGACGAACTCGGCGGTACCTGGCGGGATAATAACTACCCCGGGTGTGGATGCGACATCCCCTCACCGCTCTATTCCTACTCATTCGCGCAGAAGCCCGACTGGAACCGCTTGTTCGCCAGCCAGCCGGAAATCCTTGAATACCTGCAAGATTTTGCGGCGAGCAGGCGACTGACCGACCGAATCCGATTCAACGAGCGGGTCGACTCGGCAGTCTGGCACGAGGACCGCCGACTGTGGGTCACGACCACACGCGCCGGACACATCTATCTCTCTCGATTTCTGATCGTCGCAGTAGGGGCGTTGCACCATCCACTGATGCCTCCGATGCCCGGGCTGGAGGACTTCCGCGGTCCGGTCTTCCACTCCGCGCAGTGGCGTCATGATGTCGACCTGCACGGTAAGAAGGTCGCGGTCATCGGAACAGGCGCTAGCGCAATACAATTCGTGCCCGCCATCGCCGGAGACGTGGCCGAGATGACCGTCTATCAGCGAACGGCTCCGTGGATCCTGCCGAAGGCCGACCGCGAGTTGGAGCCGCGGTACAAATTCCTTTCACGGTGGGTGCCGGCCTACCGTTGGTATCAGCGCGCGCGGTTGTTCTGGATTCATGAGAAGCGTGCGCCCGGTTTCGTACACGACCCGGTCGCGATGGAGAAAACTGCCGCGCTGGCTCGATCGTATCTCGAACGGCAGGTACCGGACCCAGTGCTGCGTGCGCAATTGACTCCCGACTATGAAATCGGATGCAAACGGCTGCTGATCTCCAGTCACTGGTACCGCACGCTACAACGCGAGAACATTTCGGTCGTCAACGGCAGCGTCCGCAAGGTAACCGCGACGACCGTCACGGGCAGCGACGGGATCGAGCGAGACACCGACATCATCATCTACGGAACAGGTTTCGATATTCAGAATTCGGTGCGCATCGACATCGTCGGCCGCGACGGCGTACGCCTCGAGGATGCCTGGAAAAATGGCAACGAAGCGTTTCTCGGGACGGCAGTGGCGGGATTTCCCAACATGTTCACCATGGTGGGACCCAATTCGGCCCTCGGACACAATTCGCAAGTGTTCATGATCGAGTCTCAGGCACGCTACATCGTAAGCCTGCTCAAGCGCATGCACCGCCGCGGCGTGGACACAGTGGAGGTTCGCACCGACGTCCAACGCCGGTTCAATTCCTGGCTCGACGGGCGTATGTCGCACACCGTGTGGCAACGAGGCGGTTGCCGCAGCTACTACCAGGACGCTCGCTCCGGCCGTAACACCGTGCTGTGGCCGGACACGAGCATCGCCTTCTGGAAGCGGACCAGGCGGGTTGACCTCGGCGACTTCGCCACCGATTCGATTCGCCCGAACCGATGACGACTTGTCCGCATCCCGTACATGGAACCTCAGCACCACGGTTCATGCCACTGCGCGATGCATTGCACCGCAATATTGCCGCCGAGGGCGAACTCGGTGCGGCTCTGGCAGTCGTGATCGACGACGAGCTGGTGGTCGATCTCTGGGCCGGCCACCAGGATCAGGCACGGTCGAGTCCGTGGGCGTGCGACACCATCGTCAATGTGTGGTCGTTGACCAAAACCGTCGTCGCCTTGACCGCGCTGGTATTAGCCGATTCGGGGCAGCTCGACCTCGACCGCCCCGTCGGTGCTTACTGGCCCGAATTCGCCAGGCACGGCAAAGAGGGCGTAACCGTGCGGCATCTGCTCTCCCACACCTCCGGGTTGCCGGGTTGGCGACCACCGCTGAGCCTCACCGATTTTTACGACCGCGACCGAGCATGTCAGCTGCTAGCCGCACAGCAGCCGAGGTGGCCTGCCGGATCAGTGGGTGCCTACCATGCTCAGAACTACGGTCACCTCATCGGTGAGGTTGTTCGGCGGAGCACCGGCAAGAGCCTGAATTCGGTCATGCGGGAAACCGTTGCCGAGCCGCTGGGGGCAGATTTTCGGCTCGGTGCCACCGAAGCGGACTATCCCCGCATCGCCGAGCTCGATCCGCCCGCACGGCGAAGGATGCCCTTTCCCGAAGACCTCGACAGATCGCCGATGGTCGACACCTTCACCGCCCCGGCCGTCACCGCGCCGGACGCCATGACCTCGCAGTGGCGAGCAGCCGAACTCGGTGCCGTGAACGGTCACAGCAATGCGCGTGCACTGGCCACGATGCTCAGCGCCTTGGCACAGGACGGCACTACCCGAGGGCATCGGTTGTTCAGCGCCGACACCGCCGCCGAGGCATACCGTGCTCATTCGTCCGGCGTCGATCAGGTGCTCGGACTGCCCCTGCGGTGGGGCTTGGGTCTCGCCCTGGCCGACGAGGGCAACCCCGCTCGGGTGCCCGCCGGACGGCGGTTGTTCTGGGGTGGCTGGGGAGGTTCGATCGCGGTAATCGATCCATCGGCACGGATGACCTTCGCCTACACGATGAACAGGATGTCCCCGGGTGTCATCGGGTCCGACCGCAGTATCGATTACGTCGACACCCTCTACACCTGTCTCTCGTCCTAAGAGTCTGCCGGGAGCCGGGCGTTGGCCGAAAACCGTTGACCGCCACCGACGCCGGACTACCGGAAGCTTTCTGGCGTTGTTGGAAACCGCACGAGGGTGGCGACTTCCGCGACGCCGGCCGCGCCCTGCTCATCACCGCCGACACCCGGGCGCCGGTACTGTCGATCGAACGATCTACACGCGGGATCGGCACGCTAGGATTTCGGAAATGGACATCCCGTCGACGAAGGGGGCGCGATGGCCCGCAAGAAGTCTCTCGACCAGCACATGCTGCGGCCGCAGATTCTCGACGAGGCCAGCCGCTTGTTCTACGAGCGAGGTTTCGCGGCGACGTCGATTCGCGACATCGCTGACGCGGTCGGAATTTCGTCGTCGACGCTATATCACCACTTCGCCAATAAGCAGGAAGTGCTCAGCGCCATCGTCACCCGCTTCATGACCGACTTCAACAATGCGACCATCCCCGTACTCGAGGACCGCACCCGAACGCCGACCGAGCGATTACTGCAGGTTCTCGCCACCCATATCGAGATGAGCGACGATCGGCGCCCGGAATTGCTGGTCGGCAACCCTGTTCTCTATGCACTCGACGTCTCGCAACGTGATCGCGTCCTGAAGCAGGAGGCTGAATACCACGCGGCGGTCCGCGCCGTCATCGATGAGGGGCAGCAACGTGGAATCTTCTCAGTGGCAGATCCCGGGCTTGCCACCATGGCATTGCTGGACATGATCAATGGAGTCCGGGAGTGGTACAACGCCGCTGGGCGCGTGGACAGGGAGACGCTCGTCCGGCGCTACCAAGAGTTCACACTCCGGATTCTCGGCGTCGGCGAACGATCGGTTCCCGACGGTGATCACGTCGGAACGTCCGTGAACGCCCACTGCGCGTAATCAGGCCACCGCCGTCACATCCAGTTCGCCCGCGGCGTACTGCGCGCGCAGCCGCTTCTTGTCGAACTTGCCGACGCTGGTCTTGGGGACTTCGCTGATGAATGTCCAGCGCTCGGGCAGCTGCCACTTGGCGAACTGGCCAGCCAGGAAGCCCTTCAGCTCAGCAGCCTCGACGGCGGCGCCCTCGGCCAGCACGATGGCCGCCAGCGGACGCTCGTCCCACTTCTCGTCCGGCACACCGATCACGACGGCCTCGGCAACGGCCGCGTGGCCCATCAGCGCATTCTCCAGAGCAACCGAGGAGATCCACTCACCACCGGACTTGATGACATCCTTGGAGCGGTCCACCAGGGTCAAGTAGCCGTTGGGGCTGATCATGCCGACGTCACCGGTGCGCAGCCAGCCGTCGTCGAAACTGTCCGGGTCGATCTCCGCGCCGGTCGGCGAGTAATAGGAACCGGTGATCCACGCGCCGCGGACCTCGAGCTCGCCGAGCGATTCACCGTCGTTGGGGACGACAGTGCCGGCGTCACCGACCAGCCGCGCCTCGACATTGGCGGGGAAACGGCCCTGCGTGTAGCGGTAGGCCCAGGCCTCCTCGCCCTCCACGCCCGGGGGCTCGTGCGCCACGCAGCCCAGCGGCGAGGTCTCGGTCATGCCCCACGCGTGCAGGATGCGCACGCCGTGCTTCTCCTCGAACGCGCGCATCATCGACGGTGGCACCGCCGAACCACCGACGACGGCGGTACGCAGGTGCGAGATGTCCTGCGGCTGCGCGGCCAGTCCGGCCAGCACGCCACCCCAGATGGTCGGCACCGCCGCGGCGAAGGTGGGCTTCTCGGCGTCCATCATCTCCAGCAGCGGGCCCGGCTGTAGGAAGCGGTCCGGCATCAGTACGTTGGCGCCCGACATCAGCGCCCCGTACGCCAGGCCCCATCCATTGGCGTGGAACAGCGGCACGATCGCGAGCACGTAGTCGCCGCCGTGGAAGCCCATACCGTTGGGCGAGGTCAAGTGCATGGCGTGCAGCCAGTTGGACCGGTGCGAGTAGACGACGCCCTTCGGGTCGCCGGTGGTGCCGGAGGTGTAGCACATCGCGGCGGCCGCACGCTCGTCGACGACGGGGAAGTCGAAATCGGCGGGTTGTGCGTCGAGCAATTCACGGTAGGAGTGCACGGTGACAGCTTCCGGCGCGGTAAGCGTGGACGCCTCACCGTTGACGACGATCACATGCTTCACAGTCTTCAGGTTCGGCAGTAACTGCTCGAAGAGCGGCACCAGAGTGCCGTCGACGAGCACGACCTTGTCCTCTGCATGGTTCGCGACGAACGACACTTGCTTAGGGAACAGGCGGATATTGAGCGCGTGCAACACCGAGCCCATCGCGGGCACCGCAATGTAGGCGACCATGTGCTCGTTGTTGTTCCACATGAACGTGCCGACCCGGTCGCCCTCTTCGACGCCGAGCCCACGCAGTGCGTGGGCCAGCCGCGCGGCGTCGGCGCCGAGCGCACGGAAGGTCATGGTGCGCACCCCGTCACCGGTCCAGGTGGATACGGTCGAATCACCCTGGAAGGTGGCGGCGTATTTGAGCAGCTTGGCCAGTGACAGCTGGTCGTCCTGCATGGTGCTCAGCATCGAGACTCCTTCCGTCGCGCAGTGGCATGAGCCACGTAGATCGGGATATTCTTACGGGCCGCCGGTAGTGCGCGCGGGCGCAGGTTGGCGAGCTTTCCTGCGGTCCCACATAAGTTGGACGGCTGTGAGCGCTATCGCCGGTAGTCATCAGGAACAGGGTCCGAGTCGCGCGACCGGTCGAGCGGAATGATCGACAGTCGCAGAGCCGCCGGGGCTTCGAACGGCACCACCGGCGCTCGTGGGGGGATCGGGGACATCTGCCGGTATTCGGCCCCCAGCGGCGGCCGCTGGTCGGCGTCACCCTTGTTCGGCCACAGGGCGATCGCCCGTTCGGCCTGGGCGGTGATGGTGAGCGACGGATTGACTCCGAGGTTTGCGGTGATGGCCGAGCCGTCGATCACGTGCGCACCCGGATAGCCGTACAGCCGCTGATAGGGGTCGATCACACCGGTGGCAGCCGAATCACCGATCGGACAGCCACCGAGGAAGTGACCGGTGCTGGGGATGTTGAACAGGTCGAAGATCGCCCCCTTAGGAAGTCCGTCGATCTTGTCGGCAAGCCGCCGATCGACCTCATGCCCGATGGGGATCCACACCGGCGGCGCTGCTCCCTCGCCGGGACGGGTTGTCATGCGGCGGCCGAACAGGCCCCGTTTGGTGTAGGTGACCAGCGAGTTGCCGGCGGTCTGCATGACCAGCACGCCCACGGTCTGCTGCGACCAGCGGCGCGGGTTGTGCATCGCCCCGAGGTGGCGCCAGTTGCGCAGCGCCACGCCGAACGCCGAGACGATGCGGGGCCGTCCCGGCTGCGGGTCGACCAGCGCCGTGGTGGTGAGACCGAGGAAGTTGCTGCCTTTGCCGCCGAGGCGGCCCACCTCGACGTGGGTTTCGTCGTCAGGCTGGAAAGAGGAAGTGAGCGACACTCCCCGGCTGTAGTCGGCGTCTTTGCGCAAGGATCGCGGATAGAGCACAGCTTCGGAGTTCGTGCGCGTCAAGGTCCCGAGGACCGGGGAGATCTCCGGCATCATGCCGGTGTCCTTCAAGCGATGCAACAGCCGTTGGGTACCGAGCGCCGCGGCGGAGAATACGACCTGCCCAGCGGTGAAGGTACGACGAGACTTGCGTACCCAACGCCCGGTTCTAACAGTGTCGATCGCGAACCCACCGTCGGGCAATGCGCGCACCCCGATGACGGTGGTCAAGGGGTGAACCGTGGCGCCTGCCTTCTCGGCTAGATACAGATAGTTCTTGACCGTGGTGTTCTTGGCGTTGTGCCGACAGCCCACCATACATTCACCGCAGTTCAGGCAGGTGCTGCGATCCGGGCCGAGTCCGCCGAAGAAAGGGTCCGGTACGGAGGTACCCGGAGCAGTTCCATCTGCCCCGAAATACACCCCGACGCGCGTGCGGTGAAAAGTGTCACCTCGCCCCATTTCCTCCGCGACTTCACGCAGCAGATCGTCGGATTCGGTATTGCGTGGGACCTCGACGACGCCGAGCATCCGCTCGGCCTGGTCGAAATACGGCGAGAGTTCGGCCTTCCAGTCGGTGATGTGACTCCACTGCGGGTCGCGGTAAAAGGCGTCTTGCGGGCGGTAGAGGGTATTCGCGTATACCAGCGAACCACCACCGACACCCGCGCCAGCGGTCAGGAAGGTGTTCTTGAGCAAGCTCATCCGCATAATCCCGTAACAACCGAGATAGGGGGCCCACAGGTATTTCCGCACGCGCCACGAGGTCTTGGCGAACTCGTCATCCTCGAATCGGCGGCCGGCCTCCAGAACGGCGACGCGATAGCCTTTCTCGGTCAGTCGCAGCGCACTGACGCTCCCCCCGAATCCTGAGCCGATGACCATGACGTCGTAGTCGAAATCACTCGCATTCCCGGTCATTAAAAGTAAATCCCCTTCAGTGCAGGACAACTATGAGCTGAGCAACAATGCTGTCACTGACCGCTCGTACAGTCAATATCGATGTCAACTACGATTCAGGCCTCGATGCGCAGGCCACAGCCTGCCCCGGAACCATTCGGCGTGTGCCAGGCACGCGGCGACGGCTCGAATGGTTCCGGGATGCTCGCCTCTGCGCGGTGGGATCGAAATCGGCAGTCAACGTCGACGACCGACCCGGCCCATCAGCGGACGCCGAGGGGCAGGGATCTGGCGATGATCTCGTTCATGATTTCTGTGGCTCCGCCACCAATACCGAGCACACGGATGTCGCGATACAGCCGCTCGACTTCGTTCTCGCGGATGTAGCCCATGCCGCCGAAGATCTGCACCGCCTCGTTGACGACGTACTCGCAGGCGCGCACACCGGTGTTCTTGGCCATGGCCACCTCGGCACCGAGGGCTTCGCCCGCCACGTACCGAGACACCACGTCACGCACGTAGACGCGGGTGGTGGTGATCTGTCGCGCCATCTCGGCAAGCTTGTGCTGGATCACCTGCCGATTCGCCAGTGGCTCACCGAACGTCACTCGGTCGCGCACCCACGGCAGCGTGAGGTCGAAGGCTCGCTGGGAGACCGCATACCCCTGTACCGACAGGTTGAGCCGCTCGCCGTCGAGACGAGTCATCAACTGCGCGAACCCGGTTCCTTCCGCGCCGACCAGATTCGCTGCGGGCACACGCACGTTGTCGAAATGAATTTCGGCGGTGTCCGAACACAGACACCCCATCTTCTCGAGCTTGCGACCGACAGAGAATCCCGGGGTGTCGGTGTCGACGATCAGTAGGGACAATCCACGATGGCCGGCACCACTGGTGCGAACCACGGTGGTCACGTAGTCGGCACGGATCCCCGAGGAGATGAAGGTCTTGGCTCCGTTGACGATGTAATCGTCGCCGTCACGCACTGCCGTGGTGCGCACGGATGCCACGTCGGAGCCGCCGCCCGGCTCGGTCATACCGAGAGCACCGATTTTCTCGCCCGCCAAGGTCGGACGTACATACTTGTCTATCTGGGCGGGATCACCCGCGGCGGCGATATGGGGTGCGGCAATGGTATGGGTCAGCAGCGCTGCGACCAGACCCGGACTGCCACCGTTCCCGATCAGTTCCTCGATCAGAATACAAAGGTCGATGTAATCGCCTGCACCACCGACGGATTCGGGAAACGTCAGTCCGAGCAGGCCCAGCGATGCGGCCTTCTTGTGCAGGGAGATGGGCACCTGCCCGTCGCGCTCCCACTGGTCCATGTTCGGGGCGACCTCCCGAATCGTGAAGTCGGCCGCCAGCTTTCGCAGGTCCTGCCGTTCGGTTGTGGTCCAGGGATTGCTCATTTGCGGTCCTTTCTACCGTGCCAGCCGCACGGGAAGTTCGGTGATGCCGTTGACGAAGTTGGACCGCAAGCGCACCGGCGCGCCGGTGACCTCGACGGTGCTGAAGCGTTCGAACAGCTTGGTCAGCAGGACTCGGCCCTCCATACGGGCCACTCCGCTGCCGAGGCAGAAGTGAGTGCCGAACCCGAAGGAGACATGGGGGTTGTTCTTGCGGGTGATGTCGAAGGTGTCCGGGTTCTCGAAGACCGTCTCGTCGCGGTTGGCGGCGGCATAGGAGAGAACGACCTTGTCGCCCGCCTTGATCTGCTGTCCACTGACCTCGGTGTCCTGGACGCATGTGCGCCGGAATTGGAGGATCGGCGGGAACATTCGCAGGATTTCTTCGACCGCACGCGGCATCAGACTCGGGTCGTCACGCAACAGCTGGAACTGGTCCGGGTGTTCCGACAGCAGCAGGATCGCGCCGTTGAGCATGTTGCGCGTGGTCTCGTTGCCAGCGATGACCAGCAACTGGAAGGTCCGGTCGAGCTCGTCGTCGGTGAGACGCCGGCCGTCGACTTCCGCGTTGACCATCAAGCTCCACACATCGTCGGTGGGCTCGGCACGCTTTGCCGCGGTCTGGGCACGGGCATAGGCGAACAGTTCGAGGAACGCCGAAGCATAGGATTTCTTGTCCACGGCCTCCGGATCGTCGAAGCCGACCATGCGATTGGTCCAGTCGAACAGCAGGTGCCGTTCGTGACTGGGGACACCGAGAATGTCGGCCAGCACCAGCAGCGGCAGCTCCGAGGAGACCCGCTGGACCCAATCGATGTCGCCACCGTCACCGAGCTGGTCAACGATCGCGTCGGCGTGTGCGCCGATGGATTCCACCATGCCGTTGACGACGCGCGGCGTGAACGCCTTACTGATGATCTTGCGCATCTGGGTGTGCATCGGCGGATCGATGTTCAGCATGGCCTGGCGCTGGATCGCGAGTTCTGCCGAGGACACATCGCGTACCCAGGTCCCGCGCTCATAGGAGCTGAACACCTCGGGGTGCTTCCCAGCGGCCATCACATCGGCGTGTTTGGTGAGGTACCAAAAGCCCGGACCGCCGGGGAAGCCACCGGAGGCCGGTTCGGGCACCCACACGACCGGCGACTCGCGGCGCAACGCGGCGACCTCGTCATACGGGAAACCGTTCAGGTAGGTGTCGGGGTTTCCGAGATCGGGGATGGTGGTAATCATGCTCGCTCCTGTAGGGCGGAAACGGCTGCGGCCTTGGCCCAGGCGTAGTCGGTTTTGCCGTTGGCGTGCCTGCGGACCCGGTCGACGCGAAGGAATACCTTGGGGATCTTGTAGCCCGCCAGCACGTCGCGGCAGCCGTCGCGCAGCTGCTCGGTGGTGACGGTGTCGTCTACAGGCTGATATAGCGCGACGACCTCCTGGCCCCAGCGTTCGCTGGGCCGGCCGACAACCACGGCGTCGGCGACGCCGTGCAGCGCGCGCACCACGTGTTCGACCTCTTCTGCGAAGACCTTCTCGCCACCGGTGTTGATGGTGGTCGCCTCACGTCCGAGGAATTCGAACTCACCGGCCTCGGTGAGGCGGGCACGATCGCCGGGGATCGAGAAGCGGCGGCCGTCCACAGTGACGAAGGTGGCCGAGGTCTTGTCCGGATCACCTAGGTAACCCACGGGAATGGCCCCGCCCTGGGCCAGCCAGCCCACCTCGTCGCTACCGGGTTCGATGATGCGGGTGCGGGTTTCGTCGATCAGCACGGTGTTACCGCGCGCCGCGAACGTGCTCGAGCCCGAACCGCGTTTGGCGTGCAGACCGGTCTCGGAGGATCCGAGCATGTCGCTGATCCGCACACCGGGAACGAGCTCGCGCAGGCGGTCTTTCAGCGAATCACGCAGCGCGGCACCGCTGTTGAGGATGAGCTTCAACGCCGGCAGAGCGCGCGGACGTGCTTCGAGCTCTGCCACCAACGGCGCACCGAAGGCGTCGCCGACGATGACCGTCGAGGTGACCTCCTGCTGTACGCAGGTATCGAGCAGCGCGGCGGCGTCGAACCGTTCCGGGCTCGAGGGGAAGACGATGGTCGCACCGGACATCCACCCCCCGAGCGCGGGACCGGTCCCCGCGCCGTGCATGAGCGGCGGCGCCGGGAGCACGCGGCCGCGGATGCGCAGTGCCCGCTCGACGACCTCGTCCACAGACGCCGCCTTGCGGACGCCCAGTGGACCGGCCACCAGATCCCCGGCGCGCCAGATGACGCCCTTGGGCATGCCGGTGGTGCCGCCTGTGTAGAGCAGGTGCCGATCCTCCGGCCCGGAACTGGGGACGCCCTGTGCGGGATCGGCTGCGGCCAATGCGGTTTCGTAGTCCAGCGCGCCGTCGAGTAGTGGCGCGCCGCTGCCGTCGTCGACCTGAATCAGCAACGGCGACTGCTCCAGCTCGCCCAGCGCCGCCGCGAGGGTTTCGGCGAAGTGCCCGCCGAACAGCACCGCCTTGGCCTGCGCGTCGCGCAGCAGGTACGCCAGCTCGGCGGAGGTATAGCGGTAGTTGACGTTGAAGGGCGCGACGGAGGCTTTGTGCGCGCCGAGCAGGCCCTCCAGGTATTCCGCACCGTTGTGCAAATAGATGCCGAGGTGATCCTGACCGGTCTCCCAGGCGTTGTCGACGGGCTTGCGGCCGCCGAGCCCGCTGGCCCGCAGCACCGCGGCAAACCTCCGTGTCCGGTCGGTGGTCTCTCGCCAGCTGTGACTCCGCTGTGCGGTGATCACGCACGGTTCCTCGGCGAGTGCATGAGCGATCGCCTCGTGCAGGGTCGCCAGGTCGAACTCGGGCACTGTCATTCTCCGCTCACGATGACCCAGACCGGGTAGCTCTCGCCCTCGGACGGGTGGACGTATTCCGCGCGCAGGGCGGCTCCCGCACGGGGCTCGCCTGTGATTCGCGCGTACAGCCACGGCCCTTCGGCCAACTCAACGACGCCGACGGTGTAGGGAACCAGGTCGGCGAAGGCGGGGTTGGGGGCCTTGGGCACCGTCGTCCACGTGATGAGCCTGCCCGCGCTCGAGGCACCGGCCCACACCGGATCACTCTCGCCGCAGTCGGTGCACACCATCGCCTCGGGCGCCAGCGAGCGCCCGCAGCCGGTGCACTTCTTGATGGCCAATTCCTCCCGGCTCGCCGCGTCGAAGAACTCGGCGCTCTTGGCGTCACGTCGCATGGACGGCCACATCGGTGCGTCGGTCATCGCCCGGCTCCACTCAATACCAATGTGGCATGGTGTTCGAGGACACCGCCGCTGCCGCTGACCATGATCACGTCCTTCTTGTCGACCTGTCGTGCGCCGGCCTGACCGCGTCCTTGGATGACCGCTTCCACGATCGGCGTGAATCCGGTGAGGTAGTAGCTCGACAGCTGACCGCCGCCGGTATTGCAGGGCAGGGCGCCGCCGGGGCCGAGCTTGCCGTCGGACACGAACGCGCCGCCCTCACCCTTTGCGCAGAATCCGTAGTCTTCGAGGGTGACGAGCACTGTGAAGGTGTAGCTGTCGTAGAGCTCGAGCAGATCCACATCGGCGACCGAGACGCCTGCCATGCGCAGCGCAGCGGGCCCCGCGACGGCCGCACCGGTGCGCAGACCGAAGTTCGAACCCTGCCGCATCACCTGCCCTGGATGGGCTTGGCCCCAACCGAGAATGTCTACGGGTGGTTGGGCCAGTTCACGGGCACGTTCGGCGGAGGTCACGATGACCGCGGCGCCACCGTTGGAGACCAGGCAGCAGTCCAGCAGGTGCAGCGGGTCCGCGATCAGCGGCGAGGACTGGTGGTCGGCAACAGTGATCGGCTTGGTGAACTGCGCGGCGGGATTGTGTGCCGCCCAGCTACGCTGACCGACCGCGATCGCGGCGAGCTGTTCGCTGGTCGTGCCATAGGTCTCGAAATGACGACGAGCGGCCATGGCGTAGAACAGATTCGGCGTGATCGCGCCGATTCCGGTGTGGTACGAGGCGAACCCGCTGGGAAGTGTGCGCTGGGTACCGAAAGCATCACGGGCGGAGCCCTTTTCGCGGAGCGGAGCATCTGCGAAGACGCACGCGACCGCAGTGGCCTCACCGCTGTTGATCGCCTGCGCCGCCGCGGCGATCATGGCCGTGGGACTGGCGCCGAGAGCGTGGATCTCGGCGAGCAGCCGCAGATCCCGCAGACCGAGTACCTTCTGCAGCGACAGCTTCGGCGAGCCCTTGGTTCCGGGGGTGACCAGTAGTCCGTCCAAATCGGTGGTCGCCAGGCCGGCATCCGCCACGGCGAGCCGAACCGCTTCGGCCGCGAAATCGGTTGCGCTGCGCCCATAGACCTTGCCGACGTCGGTGAGACCGAGCCCGGCGATCGACGCGGTGGCCGCCATCATCGACCCTCCCACTTCGGCTTGCGCTTCTCGGCGAACGAGCGCGGCCCCTCCTTGGCGTCGGCGGTGCGCATGATCACCTGCGCAGCGTCGTCGCTCAGCGTCCAGGCTTCGGCCTCCCAATCCGACAGCGCCGCTGCCTGATACACCACGCGCTTGCTCGCCTGCACAGCCAACGGCGCGTTGCGGGCGATCTTTCCGGCCAATTCCATCGCCGTGTCCATCACCTGGTCGGCAGGCACCACACGGTTCACCAGCCCCCAGCGCAACGCTTCCTCCGGCGAGATCGGCGCACCGGTCATGACGCTTTCCAGCGCGATCGACAGCGGCACGCGCCGCGCCAAGCGCAGCAGCCCGCCGCCGGCGGCGATGATGCCGTGCCGCACCTCGGGCAGACCGAGCGTGGCGGCGTCGCTCATCACAGCCAGGTCGCAGGCGAGCAGGAATTCCGTTCCGCCACCGAGGGCGTAACCGTTGACCGCCGCGATCAATGGCTTATCGATCAGCTGCTTCATGATGCCGCCGAACCCGCGCTCGAACTGGCCCGGCCCGATCAGCGGTCGTTTCGCCGCTACTTCTTTCAGGTCGGCACCCGCACAGAACGCCTTACCGGCGCCGGTGAGAATGCCGACCCGCAACTCCGGATCGGCGACGAATTCGTCCACCGCCTCTTGCAGCGCGATCGACATCGCGGCGTTGACCGCGTTCATCGCATGCGGGCGGTTCATCGTGATGATCGCGACGTGACCGTCCTTGCGGAGGTATGCGGGTCGCTCTTCGAGGGGCTGAACCATGGGCACATGGTATGACCGTACGGGCGGTCAGTCAAGAGTTGAGTCACAAGCCCGAATTCGCCCCTTGTCGTCGAGCGGTCAGCGGATGCCGCTGTCGAGGCGCAGAATCGAGGCGGCGCAGAACGAAGACGCATCGGAGCGATATACATTGCGGCATCGATGATTTCATCAGATGTTCCGGGTCGACCCAGCGCGATCGCTTCCGCGAACTGCGCCCGGAATTCCGTCGGCCAGGCCTTGGCATTGTCGCACCCGGCCTGTATGTGACGGACTGGATCAAGCGCGGCGCTTTCTTGAATTTCGGTATGCCGCACTCCCTCGTACTACGTAACAGCCCGACCGCTCCCTTGACTTCAAGGCGGTCACGTGGCAAACCTATTACCAACCGCACGTACAGTCAGTTGGAGCCTTCATGTCCGAATCAATTTCAACTCAGGAAAGTATCGTTCGAGTCGAACGGCCCGCAGCAGGGGTCGCGGTGGTGGTCTTCAACCGGCCGGTGCGGCTCAATGCCATGAACCCGTCGAGCGTTCCACTGCTGACGCAGGCGATACGGCCGCTCGCCGACGATCCGGAGACACGAGTGGTCGTCTTGACCGGCGCCGGCCGCGGATTCTGCACCGGCATGGATCTGAGCAGCCTGGACGAGATGGCGCCGCGCGAGCTGGACACCACCATCGCCTGGATGCAAGACCTGCACGGCTTCTCGGTGGAGCTGTCACGGCTACCTCAGCCAACCATCGCCGCGGTCAATGGGCCCGCCATCGGCGGTGGCCTCGGTATCGCGTTGGGCTGCGACCTCCGTATCGCCGGTCCCGGCGCGAGATTCGGGGCGACCTTCGCCAGAATGGCGACCGGTCCGGACGCCGGGCTCTCCCACACTCTTCCGTCCGCGATCGGTCACGCTGCGGCGATAGATCTGCTGCTGAGCTGCTCGGTCGTTGGCCCCGAAGCGGCCTTGCAACTCGGGCTGGTCAGCCGGGTAGCCGACGACGCACTCGCAGCCGCCATCGAGCTCGCCGAGCGCTGGGCCGCCATCCCCGGCCATGCGTCACGCGCGATCAAGGCGATCCTGTTGCGGGCACGTGCTGCCGATATCGAGACCACCCTGCTCGATATCGAGCCCCGCACCCAGGCCGACTTGATCTGCCACCCGGACTTCTTCACCAACGCCAAGGAGTGGCTCGACAGTCACCACTGATCTGCCGCGCGGGTTCCGGCCCGACGTGACACACGGTGTGCGGTGCCGCCGCTGGCGGCACCTCCCCGTCGCTGTGGTGCGTCGGCCGCGAAGGTCTCGCGAACGACCGTGGCGACCTCGCCGTTCGGATCGGCAAGGCTGGAGAGTCCGAAACGATCGACGAGGAATCCGCCGACCAGAACGCCGACGAATGTCGACCGCCCGGACTAATGATCATCAACACCCGATGCCGAGTCATGTGGTCACAGGCACTCTGACGGACACGGTGGTCTCCCGCGTGACATATCGTGAGGTAGGCATAGTCCATCGTCTGATGCTTCCCATCGAGTGCTGCATGACCGAGATTCGCCACCATGTCCCCATGCCGCCGCCAAGCGGCTGACCAGGTTGGAGTTCTCCATGACAGACAATCCGATTTACGCCCGGTTCGACAAGGCCGCAGAGGCAGTCTCTGATCAGGTGATCGCGTGGCGTCACCGGATCCACCAGAATCCCGAGCTGTCGAACCGGGAGGTGAATACCGCCAAGCTGATCACTGATCACCTGAAGAGCCTGAACCTGGACGAGGTGCGGACAGGATTCGCCGGGTACGGCGTCGTCGGCGTCCTCAAAGGTGGCAGGCCCGGCAACAAGGTGATCGCGCTGCGTGCCGACATCGACGCACTGCCGGTAGTCGACGAGTGTGGTGTGTCGTTCGCCTCGAAGTTCGTGGACAAGGACTACCCGGGTGGCCCGTACCCCGTGTCGCACGCGTGTGGCCACGACTGTCACACCGCGATGCTGATGGGCGCGGCCACAGTACTGTCCGAGGCCCGCGACGACCTGCCCGGGACGGTACTGTTCGTCTTCCAGCCCGCCGAGGAGGGGCCGCCGGTCGACGAGAAGGGCGGCGCCAAGCAGATGATCACCGAAGGCGCCTGCGATGATCCGAAACCGACGATGGCCTTCGGCATTCACGTCATTCCATTCCCGAAGAACTACCTCAACTACGCGATCGGCAACCAGGGCGCGACCTCCACGCTGATCAAGATAAAGATCAAGGGTCAGCAGGTCCACGGGTCGACGCCGTGGCAAGGTATCGACACCATGCCCGCCGCCGGCGCCGTACTTACCGGCATCGGGCAGATCTACCGCCAGATCAGCGCCTTCGACCCCATTTCTGTCAGTATCGGTCACGTCGAGGACGTCGGCCGGTTCAACATCATCGGCGAGACCACGACCCTCTGGGGCACCATTCGCTGCCTCATCGAATCCGACATGGTCGACGTGAAGAAGCGGATCGAGACCCTGGCGATGAACACGGCCGCTGCCTACAACTGCACCGCCACCGTCGAGTACATGCAGGATGTTCCGGCGGTGCACAACCAAAAGTCCTGGGTCGATGCCGTGCTGCCGACCTTGAACCGCGTCGCCGGTTCCGACAAGGTCCGCCAGGGCGTCGGCGGTATGGCCTACGACGACGTGTCCGAGTTCATCAATAAGTACGGTGGCATGTACGTCACGCTCGGGTGCCAGGACCTGGAGTTCAATGCCGATGACAAGCCCGTCCCGATCAAGGGTGGCCGCGGCGTGGCGGCGAACCACAACCCGAAGTTCTACGCCGACGACGGCGTGCTGGTCACCGGTGTGCGCCTGCACGCGAACGTGGCCTACGACCACCTGGCAGACATGATCGTTCCCACTGGTTCGTCGTCCTAAGACGGTGCGGGACCGTCGCTTCGGCGCGGTCCCGCACCAACCGATCGGCCTGGCAGCGGTCACCGCCGAGTTGCGCGGTACCAGAGCAGAATCCCCTCGTAGCCGTGCTCCGGGACTCCTGGTATTGGCAGGCCAGCCGGCTCCATCGCCGAACCGCGGTCCAGCCTTCAGCGGAACACAACATCGGCTCGACAACATCGCAGGCTCTGGCTGGCGCATCATCGGTTGGGAGACCGATCCACGCGAAGCGCTGTCGGCAAACGGCCGCCGCCCCATCGCCGACGATGTCCTGCAGGCAACCTATGTAACACTGACCTCGCCAGGACGACGCCCCGTCCACTGCGATGCGACACAGCAGATCCTCGAAGACCACGATGACGTTGCTCGCCCGTACTTCAAGCGACAGCCGTTTGTCGTGCTCCGACCTGACCACTATGTCTGCGCCAACCCCTCTTCGACCGAGTTGGACAGCACTGTTCGGGCGTTGATGCAGCACATATGGAGGCTGACCGAGACGACTGTTTCGGCGTGATAGCTACGGCGCGGTCATCAACCTCGACCAAACCCCTAGCGCCCAACCTAGTCGCGCCGACCGTCCGACCTCATCCACTGGACGATGAAGAAGGAACCGGCAGTCCGGCATCTCCGCCCGCGCGGGCGCTCTGCAAGAACCATCGCTACGAGCGCCGACAGAACCGGCCTGTCGGAGCGGTCGGATGAGCACACCTCACGAGTAGCACTCACCAAATGCCGCTCTGGAGTGCCCCTCCAACCGGTCACAGCCAGCTGGTCATCCCCCACGCCAAATGCGAGCATGCCCCAGTTGCCATCGATTTGCCGCCCAGTTGCTGGGCCGGAAAACCATTCGGCGTGCCGTCCCGCGACACGCCGCAGGCCTCCGCCGCACCTCAATGTCGGCTACCGGCATGCCGCCGGACCGCAGCGCTGGCCCCGCACTCCAAACGATGCCGCTGCCCACACAGGTCGGCAAGTTCCTGCGGGGGGCTGCTCTGCCGTTTCCGTATCCGTGGAACCCGCTCATTCGCCCATACAACCGCCCGTTACGGCGATCAGGATCCCGACATCGCAGCGCCGGCCAGGACCCTTGCGCCGCCAATCGCGTTCTGCCTTAGGAAAACTCGCAGACCGCTGGGCGCAACCCACTATGGCCGCGGCCCCACCACCAACGCGATCACGTCGGTGGGCGGCCTCCTGGTTGACTGCGGGATTCGCGATGCGAGCGCCACCACCGCAGTCTCAAATATGGCGTATATGCACTGGTAAGCCGTGATTTTCCGTAAACGGTTGCACACCCCGCATGTGACCGTTTTTGTGACCGTTTTGAGCGTGATGAGCCAGTATTCGAGCTGATCTCCACTTATGGCTGAGGCCCCGCGCCGGATTCTCCGGTGCGGGGCCTCAGCTCGAAAAGAGCTGCGTAAAGCTACTTTTCAATCACTGCACGTCCCTCACTTGCAGGCAGCCTTCGCCTCACGACGACGCCGGTGCAGGATCGGCTCGGTGTACCCGTTGGGCTGCTTGGTGCCCTCGAGGATCAGCTCCTTGGCGGCTTGGAAGGCGATGCTGCCTGCGAAGTCGGGTGAGAGGGGGCGGTAGTTGGGGTCGCCGGCGTTCTGGCGGTCGACCACGGGGGCCATCCGCTCCAGGCTGGCCACCACCTCGTCGGCGGTGACGATGCCGTGGCGCAGCCAGTTGGCCATCAGCTGGCTCGAAATGCGCAGGGTGGCACGGTCTTCCATGAGCGCGACGTCCTTGATGTCGGGCACCTTGGAGCAGCCGACGCCCTGGTCGATCCAGCGCACGACGTAGCCGAGGATGGACTGGGAGTTGTTGTCGAGTTCCTGCTGCTTCTCCTCGGCCGACCAGTTCGGCGCCGCGGCCAAGGGGATCTCGAGGATCTCGTCGACGCTCGCGCGACGGCCGCCCTTGACGATCTCCTGCTGCCGCTCCAGTACGTTGACCTGGTGGTAGTGCGTCGCGTGCAGGGTGGCGGCGGTGGGCGAGGGCACCCACGCGGTGTTCGCGCCCGCCTTGGGGTGACCGATCTTCTGCTCGAGCATGTCGGCCATGAGGTCGGGCATGGCCCACATGCCCTTGCCGATCTGCGCCTTGCCGGGCAGGCCGGTGGCGAGCCCGGTGTCGACGTTCCAGTCCTCGTAGGACTTGATCCACTGCTGGGCCTTCATGTCGGCCTTGCGGACCATCGGCCCGGCCACCATGGAGGTGTGGATCTCGTCGCCGGTGCGGTCGAGGAAGCCGGTGTTGATGAACACGACGCGGTCGGCGGCGGCCTGGATACAGGCCTTGAGGTTCACCGTGGTGCGCCGCTCCTCGTCCATGATGCCGACCTTGAGGGTGTTGCGCGGCAGGCCGAGCACGTCCTCGACCCGGCCGAACAGCTCGGTGGTGAACGCGACCTCGTCGGGTCCGTGCATCTTCGGCTTCACGATGTAGACCGAGCCGGTGCGGCTGTTCTCGAGCTCGGTGTCGCCGCGCAGGGAGTGGGTGGCGATGAGCGAGGTGATCAGGCCGTCGAGGATGCCCTCGGGGACCTCGTTGCCCTCGGCGTCGAGGATCGCGTCGCTGGTCATCAGGTGACCGACGTTGCGCACGAACAGCAGCGAACGGCCGTGCAGCACAAGCTCACTGCCGTCGGGTGCGGTGTAGACGCGGTCGGGGTTCATGGTGCGGGTGAAGGTCTTGTCGCCCTTGCTGACCTGCTCGCTGAGGTCGCCCTTCATCAGGCCGAGCCAGTTGTGGTAGCAGAGCACCTTGTCCTCGGCGTCCACCGCGGCGACCGAGTCCTCGAAGTCCATGATCGTGGTGATCGCGGACTCGAGCACCAGGTCCTTGACGCCTGCGGTGTCGGTGCTGCCGATCGGCGAGGACGGGTCGATCTGGATCTCGATGTGCAAACCGTTGTGCTTCAACAGCACCGAGGTCGGCGACGCCGGATCGCCGAGGTAGCCGACGAGCTGCGAGGGGTCGGCCAGGCCGATCTCGGTGCCGTCCTCGAGGCCGACCTCGAGTTCACCGTCGACGATCTTGTAGGAGGTGGAGCCGATGTGCGAGCCGGTGATCAGCGTCGCGGCGTCGTCGAGGAAGTTGCGGGCCCACTCGATGACCTTGTCACCGCGAATCTTGTTGTAGCTCTTGCCCTTTTCCGCGCCGTTGGCCTCGGAGATGGCGTCGGTGCCGTAGAGCGCGTCGTAGAGCGAGCCCCAGCGCGCGTTGGCGGCGTTGATCGCGAAGCGGGCATTCATCACCGGGACCACGAGCTGCGGGCCCGCGGTGGTGGCGATCTCGGTGTCCACGTTCTGGGTGGCGATCTGGAAATCGGCGGGTTCGGGGCGCAGGTAGCCGATTTCGCTCAGGAAGCTCTTGTAGGCGGCCTTGTCGTAGTCGGCGCCCGGGTGCTCGGCGTGCCAGGCGTCGAGTTTGCCCTGGATCTCGTCGCGCTCGGCGAGCAGCGCGCGGTTGCGCGGCGCGAGATCGTTGATGACCTGCTCGGCGCCGGCCCAGAACGCGGCGGAATCTACGCCGGTTCCGGGGAGCGCCTCGTTCTCGATGAACTCGTGGAGAACGCTGGCCACCTGAAGCCCGCCGACCTGAATCCGCTCTGTCATCTACTGCCTCACTTCTGAGAAAGCCGGGTGGGAAAGACGCATTCATGTTACCCGTGGGTAGTGATCACACCCCGTACCGGGTCGAACGCGGCGTCTCGCCGTGGAAATGTCGGCGCGCCGATCGGAGTGGGGTGAGCGGTCGGCGCGGCGCGATGCTGGCGGTCGGCCGAGCCCCTTGATTGTATAGGCGCGGCAATTTAATGTACTGATCGGAACATTTTTTTGATTCGGCAGGAGTGTATGTGTCGCTCACGGACAAGGTCGTCGTGGTCACCGGCGGCAGCCGGGGTCTCGGCAGGGAGATGGTGCTCGCGTTCGCCGCGGCGGGCGCGGACGTCGTCATCGCCAGCCGCAAGCTCGAGGGTTGCGTGGCGCTGGCGGACGAGGTGACGAACGCGCACGGCCGCCGCGCGCTGCCGGTGGCCTGCAATGTCAGCGACTGGGCGCAGTGCGACGCGCTCGTCGAGACCGTGTACGCCGAGTTCGGCCGGGTCGACGTGCTGGTGAACAACGCGGGCCTCTCGCCCCTGTACCCGAGCCTGGATCAGGTCTCCGAGGCGCTGTTCGACAAGGTGATCGGCGTGAATCTCAAAGGCCCGTTCCGGCTTTCGTCGCTGATCGGCCCCAGGATGGCGGCCGACGGCGGCGGCTCGATCATCAATATCTCCTCGATCGAGGCGGTGCGCCCCGCGCCGTTCGCGCTGCCCTACGCGGCGGCGAAGGCCGGATTGAACACGCTCACCGCGGGTCTCGCGCAGAGCTTCGGACCGACGGTGCGGGTCAACACGATTCAGTGCGGAGCCTTCGCCACCGACATCTCGAAGGCGTGGACCGACGAGATGCGTGCTCAGGTCGGCAGCATGAACGCGCAGGGCCGGGTGGGCGAGCCGGGCGAGATCGTCGGCGCGGCACTGTATTTCGCCACCGAGGCCTCGGCCTTCTGCACCGGCGCGACCCTCGCACTGGACGGTGGCTGGCGATGAAGGCACTGACGTACCAAGGCCCGCGCGAGATTTCGTACTCCGACGTGCCCGACCCGGTGCTCAGCGCGCCCGACGGCGCGATCATCCGGGTCACCGCGACCGGCATCTGCGGCAGCGACCTGCACATCTACACCGGCCACGGGTTCACCGACACGACCGGCTACAGCGTGGGGCACGAGGCGGTCGGCGAGATCGTCGAGCTCGGCGCCGACGTGCGCGGCCTCGCGATCGGCGACCGCGTCCTGGTGCCCGCGTCCGTGGGGTGCGGCCGGTGCGCGAAGTGCCGGGCCGGCATCGTCGCGGCGTGCGAGCGCGCTCCCCTGCCGGTAGACGCCTGCTACGGCCTCGGCGGCGCGCTGCCCGGCGGGCAGGCCCAGTTGCTGGCCGTGCCGCACGCCGAGGGCAACCTGGTGCGGCTGCCCGAAGGCGTGAGCGACGAGGCCGCGGTCGTGCTGACCGACAACGCCCCGACCGCCTGGTACGGCGCCCGCCGCGCCCGCATCGCGCCGGGTGAGACCGTGGTGGTGATCGGACTCGGCCCGGTCGGGTTGATGGCGATCCAGTCGGCGTTCGCGATGGGCGCGGCCCGGGTGCTCGGCGTCGACCTGATCGACGAACGCCGCAAGCAGGCCGCCGAGCTCGGCGCCGAACCGGTCGACGCGGACGACCCCAAGCTCGCGATCCGCGACATGCTCGGCGGCGGCGCGGATGTCGCGATCGAGGCGGTCGGCGCCGACGCCACCATCAAACTGGCCGTCGGCGCGGTCGGGCACCGGGGCCGGGTGAGCGTGATCGGGGTCAACCAGAATCGCGCGTTCCCGTTCCACATGCCGCTGGCGCAGGTCAAGGAGCTCGAGTTCCACATCGGCCTGTGCTCGATCCAGTACGAGCTGCCGACCCTGCTGAAGCTGACCGCGGCAGGCAGGCTGCGACCGGAAGTCGTTGTCACCCATCCCCTCCCGATGTCCGACGGCGCGAACGCCTACCGGCTGTTCGCCGAGCGCGCGGACGGCGTGAGCAAGGTTGTGCTGGACCCGAGCCGATGAGCACCGCGTCGCGCGGCCTCGGGGGCGACACCGGCGTCGCCCCCGCGCGCAGGCGCGGCCGCCCGCCCGCCGCCGAGTCGACGGCGGGCGACACCCGAGGGCGCATCATGCGGGCGGCGGTGGAGCTGTTCGCGGAGAAGGGATTCCACGGCACCGGCGTCGCGGAGATCGGCGACCGCGCCGATGTGCAGCGCGGCGCGCTCTACTACCACATCGGTTCCAAGGAAGAACTGCTCTGGCAGATCCTGCACGACTACATTCAGCTGATGCTGGTCGACGCCGAACGCATCGCGGCGAGCGCCGACGACCCGGTCACCAAGCTGCGCAAGCTGATTCACAGTCACGTCGGGCTGATCATCGACCATCGCCGTGAGGTCGCGATCCAGCTGCGCGACGTCACCGCGCTCACCGGCGAACGCGGCGCGCAGCTGCAGGAGCTGCGCGATCGCGTACAACACTGCTGGCAGCGGGTGATCGACGCGGGCCACGCCGACGGGTCGCTGCGCACCGATGATCACGTGATCACCAACAGCGTGCTCGGCATGCTGAACATGGTGACCTTCTGGTACCGACCGCACGGCGGGCGTACTCCCGCCGAGATCGCCGACCTACTCGCGACCACGCTCCTCGACGGCGTGGTCACTCACCACACGAAAGGCTGACCATGGCTTGGGATTTCGAGACCGACCCGGAGTTCCAGCGCAAGCTGGACTGGGCGGCGGAGTTCGTGCGCACCGAGGTGGAGCCCCTCGATGTGCTGTACCCGAACCCCTACGATCGCACCGACAAAGAGGCCATGGCGCTCATGCGCCCGCTCAAGGAGCGGGTCAAGGAGCAGGGGCTGTGGGCCTGCCACCTCGGCCCCGAGCTCGGCGGCCAGGGCTACGGGCAGATGAAGCTGGCGCTGCTGAACGAGGTGCTGGGCACGTCGTTCTGGGCGCCGTCGGTATTCGGTTGCCAGGCACCGGATTCCGGCAACGCCGAGATCCTGGCGCACTACGGCACCGAGGAGCAGAAGGCGAAGTACCTCGAGCCGCTGCTGGCCGGCGAGATCGGCTCCTGTTACGTGATGACCGAGCCGACCGGCGGCTCGGACCCCACGACGTTCCGGACGCGCGCGGTGCGCGACGGCGACCACTGGGTGATCAACGGCGAGAAGTGGTTCAACTCCAACGCGCAGTTCGCCAGCTTCCACATCGTCATGGTGGTCACCAACCCCGATGTCAGCCCGTACCAGGGCATGTCGATGTTCATCGTGCCCGCCGACACCCCCGGCCTGGAGATCGTCAAGAACTTCCACGTGCACGGGTTCAGCGAACACGAAGGGCACCTGCGCTTCACCGACGTCCGGGTCCCCGCCGATCACCTGCTCGGCGAGGAGGGTCAGGGCTTCATCGTCGCCCAGACCCGCCTCGGCGGCGGCCGCGTCCACCACGCCATGCGCACGGTCGCCTTGGTGCGCAAGGCCTTCGACATGATGGCCGAGCGCGCGGTCTCGCGTCCGATGCGCAAGGGCCCGCTGGCCGGTTTGCAGATGACCCAGGAACGCATCGCGGACAGCTGGATCGAGATGGAGCAGTTCCGCCTGCTCGTCCTGCGCACCGCCTGGCGCATCGACAAGGAGCAGAACTATCTGAAGGTGCGCAAGGACATCGCCGCCATCAAGGTCGCCATGCCCAAGGTCATGCACGACATCGCCCAGCGCGCCCTGCACCTGCACGGCGCCATCGGCGTCAGCACCGACCTGCCCTTCGTCGACATGATGAACTATGCCGAGGTGATGGCCATCGCCGACGGGCCGACCGAGGTCCACAAGATCACGCTGGCCAAGGAGGTTCTGAAGGACTACGCGCCGGGGGATCCCGTGTACCCCAGCGGGTATCGCCCCGCGTTGCGGGAGAAGGCGCGTGAATTGGTGGCCGAGCGACTGGAACACATCGTCGGCAATCTGTAGGAATTCGAGGCCGCGCTCGATGCGCGCGCCGGGCTGCGGAGGACCGGCCCGTCGAGGCGAGTCGTCGCCTCGACGGGCCGAGCTATCCGTCAGCCTTTCGTCACGAATCGAGGCCTGGAAACGGCCACTCGTCAGTGTTGAATGGACACAACGTCATTCACTCCCGAGGAGGCCCCCATGGTTTCAGCACGCAGAATCGCGCGCTCGCCCATCACCTGGACGCTGGCCGTTCTCCTCGTGCTGGGGCTCGGCGCCGGACTCGCTCTGGCGCAACCCTGGCGACTGTTCACCAACACCACGGTCGATGAGGCTCCGCCCGCAGCCACCGCCCCCGACGCACCCACGCAGCCGCGCGTGCTCGCCCGCGGCAGCCTCATCTCCCACGAGCACGACACCGCGGGCACCGTGGTCCTCCTGCGACTTCCCGACGGCGGCCGCGTGCTCCGCCTCGAAGACCTCGACACCTCCGACGGCCCCGACCTGCACGTCTGGCTGACCGACGCCGACGTGGTGGCGGGCAAGTCCGGCTGGTTCGTCTTCGACGACGGCGCGCACGTCGACCTCGGCAGCCTCAAAGGAAACCGCGGCAGCCAGAACTACGCGATCCCGGCCGATACCGACCTGACGGCATTGACCAGCGTGACGATCTGGTGCCAGCGCTTCCACGTCTCCTTCGGCGCCGCTCAGCTCGAGAACGCCTGACGCGCAAGCCTTTACGAAGCATCCTCGCGCGACCGATCCAGCGCGAGCTGGAAGACCTGCTGTAGTGAGCCGAGCCCGGTGCCCGGGTCCACGCCGGCCTCGAGCCGGTGCATCACGTTGACGCCGATCGCGCTGCCGAACAACACATCCGCGAGCGTCGCGGGGTCGGGCATGCCGGGCGCGTCCGCGATGACCTCCTGGACCGCGTCGACCCAGAACCGCCTGCTGTTCAGGTAGCCGGCGACGTACGCGTCGCGAATCGGCCCGGGCGCCAACATGACCTCGGGCAGCACCGTCGCGAAGGTGCGCCCGCACGGCGCGTCGACGACGGCCAGGTGCGCGTCGATCAGGACACCGAGGGTCACCGTGCCCGCCGCGGCGATGCGTGCGCGGTACTCCTGCTCGGCCGTCGCGAAGGCGTGCCGGACCACCTCCACGATCAGCCCGTCCTTGGACCCGAAATGCCAGGCGATGGAGCCGCGGCTGATGCCGGCCCGCTCCGCCACCGCCTGCACCGAGGTGCCGCGCGGACCCACTTCGGCGACCAATTCGGTCGCCGCCTCGAGCAGGCGACGACGGCTCTCTGCGGATGACTCCTCACGGCGACCGACCATGCCGGGAATTCTCTCATGCCGAAAATCCTATGCTGTTCATCCTTGCCTATGTCGAGCGTCCAATCTTATGCTTGCGGTCCATTCAACTCATCGGAGAGTCTCATGCGCCTCATCACGTTCCTTGCCGACGGCCGTCACCGGGTCGGCGCCCTGCTCGACGAGGACACCACCGTTCTCGACCTGACCGCCGCCGCGCCCGATCGCCCCGAATTCCGTTCGATGCTCGCCCTGATCGAGTCCGGACCAGCCGGTTCGGCTCGAGCCGCCGAGCTGGTGGCAGACCGGCCGTCCACCGCGCTGATCGATGCGAAGGCGATCCGATGGTGCGCGCCCCTGCCTCGCCCGCCACGGGTCCGCGACTGCGCCCTGTTCACCGAGCATCTGAGCGCCGCCCTGCGCGAAATGGCCCGCAGGCAGGCCGCCGCGGCCGACGATCCCGACGCCGCCTTCGACCAGCTGATGGCCGGCGGCCGATTCACCCTGCACCCGCTGTTCGCCGAGCGGGTCTTGTACTACACCGTCGATCCACTCGCCATCAGCGGACCGGACGACACCATCGCGCCGCCCGAGGACGCCGCCGAGCTGGACTACGAACTCGAGATCGCCGCGGTGGTGGGCCGAAACGGGAGCGACATCGCACCCGGCGACGCCGGCGGATACATCTTCGGATACACGATCTGCAACGACTGGAGCGCCAGGGATCTCCAGCTGAAGCTCATGCAGACCGGCGTGGGAGCCGGTGTGAGCAAAGACTTTTCGACCACGCTCGGCCCCTGCCTGGTCACCGCGGACGAGGTGCCCGACCCCTATGCGCTGACCATGCGCGCCCGTGTCAACGGCGAGCAGCTCTCGCTCGGCAGCACCGCGTCCATGACGCACACCTTCGCCGAGGCGATCGCCCAGTTCAGCCGGGTCGGCGGCGTGTACGCCGGTGAGGTGATCGTCTCGGGCACCGTCGCCTCCGGCACGGGCTTCGACGCCGGGCGGCACCTGAAGCCCGGCGACGTCGTCGAACTCGAGATCGACCGGATCGGCACGCTGCGCAACCGGGTCGCGCTGTGACGGGCCGGGGCCGAGGCGAGGCCACGGCATGAACGAGGTCTACATCGTCGGCGCCGCGCGCACGGCGTACGGACGCTTCCCCGAGCGCACGGTCGGCCAATTGGCCAGGGCCGCACTGGATGCCTGTGTCGGTGACGCCGGTGCGCAGATCGGTGACATCGAGGCCGTGTTCTTCGCCAACGCGGGCCAGGGCGCGACGACGGGGCAGCACACCATTCGCGGTCAGGTCGCGCTGCGCGGCGCGGGATTGCCCGGAGTGCCGATCGTCAATGTCGAGAATGCCTGCGCCAGTGGGGCTTCCGCGTTGCATCTGGCGGTGTCCGCCATCCGCTCCGGCCAGGTCGACGTCGCGCTCGCGCTCGGCGCCGAACAACTGTCCGTGGCCGACCGGACCACCGCCACAAATCTTTTCGACGGCGGCATCGACATCGTCCGGCGCGACGAGGATCTGGCTCGCCTCGGCGTCCGGCCCGGCGACGGCACGGTGTTCATGGGCATCTACGCGGCGTTGGCCGAGCGGTACGGCCTGGACCAGCGACAGCTCGCCGCGGTCACCGCGAAGAACCGCGGGCACGCCGCCCGCAACCCATACGCGACCTACCGCACTCCCCTGACCGTCGAGGAGATCTGCGCCGCACGGGTCATCGCCCCGCCGCTCACCAAACCGATGTGCGCGCCCATCGGCGACGGCGCGGCCGCGATCCTGCTGTGCGGCACGCGATCTCGGTTCGCCTCCGGACGCGCGGTCAGGGTTCGGGCCACCGCACTGGCCTCGGCCACCGACCGCGACCTCGACGACGAGGCCGGCCACATCAGCGGCAGACTGGCCCGAATGGCCTACGAGCAGGCGGGTCTCAGCCCCGACGAGATCTCGCTCGCGGAGGTGCACGACGCGACCGCCGTCGGGGAGATCCTCCAAACCCGCTTTCTCGGCCTGGCCGACGGCGACGCCGCCGCGCGCGGTGACACCGCCCTCGGCGGCCGGATACCCGTCAACACCTCCGGCGGGCTGGAGTGCAACGGCCACCCGATCGGCGCCACCGGCCTGGGCCAAATCCATGAACTGGTCACCCAATTGCGCGGCGAGGCGGGCGCGCGACAGGTCGCCCGGCCCCGCATCGGCCTCGCCGAGAACGGCGGCGGCTTTCTCGGGGTCGAGGAGGCCGCCGCCGCGATCACCATCCTGGAGGCGATGTGAACACATACCCCACGACATCGGAGGCAGCGTGAACATCGCAACCCTGCTGTACCAGTCCGCGATGCGCCGACCGGACGCTCCCGCCATCGGTCACGGCGATGAGATCGCCTACACCTATGCCGAACTCGCGGGAACGGCGAGCGCGGTCGGGCGCTACCTCGAGCGCGAACACGATCTGCGGCCGGGCGATCGAATCGCGTTGGCAATGAACAACACTCCGCACTACCTGGCCGTGCTGTTCGCCGCATGGTGGACGGGGCTGATCGTGGTGCCCATGAACCCACGCCTGCACCGGCGCGAGTTCGAGCAGCTCGTCGCCGACAGCGGCGCGGCGCTCTGCGTGACCACGGCCGACCTCTCCGCGCCGGAGACCGTGCCTTGCCTGGACGTGGTGGAGTTGTGCGGCGCCGCAGGCGAAGCCGAGGACACTCCGCCGCCCGCCGTCGTCGCGCCCGAAGACCCCGCCTGGCTGTTCTACACCAGCGGGACGACCGGCAGATCCAAAGGCGCGACACTGACCCACCGCAACCTCATGGCGGCGACCCTCAGCGCCCTGGCCGATCTCGGCGACGCCGCCGACGCCTCGCTGCTGCATCTGACCCCGATGTCGCACGCGGGCGGGCTGTTCGGGATCGTGTGCGTCGCGCGGGCGCGCACCAACGTGCTGCCGCGCGACGGGGTGGTCGACGCGGCCACCCTGGCCGAGGCGCTCACCGCCTTCGGCCCGGTCACCTTCTTCGCGGTACCGACCATCCTGCGCCGCCTGCTCGACCCGAAGCTGTTGCCGGACGAGCTCATCGCGCGGGTGCGACGGATCTACTACGGCGGCGCACCGACCTACGTCGACGACTTGCGCCGCGTGGTCGCGCGTTTCGGCGCGCAGCGCCTGTGGCAGGCCTTCGGTCAGGGCGAATCACCCTGCACCATCACCCATCTCACGCCCGAGGAACACCTCGACCTGCCCGGCGACGGCGACCTGATGACCGTCGGCCACGCCCGCACCGGCGTCCAGGTGGAGGTCGTCGGCCCGGACGGCGAGCCGCTGCCGCACGGCGAGGTGGGTGAGGTGGTGGTCCGCGGCGACACCGTGATGGCCGGATACTGGCGCGACCCCGAGGCGACCGAGGCCACACTGCGCCGAGGCCGACTGCACACCGGCGACCTCGGCCGACTGGACAGCCGGGGCCGCCTCACGCTGGTCGACCGCGCGAAGGATCTCATCATCTCCGGCGGGTCGAACATCTACCCGCGCGAGATCGAGGAGTCGCTGCTGTCGCACCCGGCGGTCGCCGAGGCGGCGGTGGTCGGACGGCCCGACGCCGAATGGGGCGAGCTCCCGGTCGCTTTCCTCGTCACGACGACCGAGGTGACCCCCGACGAACTCGACGCGCACTGCCTGAACCTGCTCGCCAGATACAAACGGCCGCGCGACTACCACTTCGTCTCCGCACTCCCCCGCAACGGCTACGGCAAAGTCCGCAAAACCGAACTCAGAACACGCATTTCACCACAGGAAGGCCCGCGATGACGCGCTTGATCGACCTCACCTACCCCATGGACCCCGCGTTCCGCGAGACCGTGCCGCTGCCCGCCCTGGCCGCGATCGTCGGCCCGACAGTGAAGTGGTACGCGCACAAGGACACCGGACGCGACATGATGCTCGAGCTCTTCGGGTGCACCGAGGACGACCTGCCCGACGGCGAGGGCATGGCCGGTGAGGTGCTCGACGACTTCGGCACGCACTGCGGCACCCACGTCGACGCACCCTGGCACTCCGGCACCACCAGCGAGGGCAGGCCGGCCCGCACCATCAGCGATATCGAGCTGTCGGAGCTGTTCGTCCCCGGCATGGTGCTCGACGTGCGCGAATGGGCGCGCCCGGGCGAGGCCATCCCGGTGCACGCGCTCGAGTCGGCGATCGCGGCGACCGGACGCGCCATCGAGCCCGGCGACGCCGTCCTGATCCGCACCGGGCAGGAACGGTTCCCGATCAGCGATCCGGCCTACTTCACCTACCCCGGAATGTCCGGCGCGGGAACGCGTTTCCTGGCCGATCAGGGTGCGAAGATCCTCGGCACCGACGCCATCGGCTGGGATCGGCCCATCCCGGTGATGGTGGAGGCGTTCCGGAAAACCGGTGACCGCGCGGAGATCTGGGACGGCCACTACGCCATCCGCGACAGAGAGGCCTTCATCGTGCAGCAGCTCGATAATCTCGCCGCCCTGCCGCCGACCGGCTTCACGGTCGGGTTCTTCCCGCTCAAGCTGATCGGCACCAGCGCCGCGCCCGCGCGCGTGGTCGCCTTCGTCGACTAGCGAATCCGATCCCGAAGGCCCCCGTTCGCGGGGGCCTTCGACGTCCGTCCTCGAGGCGAAGCGGGCCGAAATAAATGACCCGACAAGGGCAGGTCCGTTATGTCACCATGGAATTCGACGATGATCACCGCGCAACGGTGGTCCACGAGCTTGTGGAAAGGAGGAGGTGGCGATGGTCTCGAAGAGTCCGATCCAGGCGAACGACGATGCGGCACATCGGTTGTCGACCGGCAAACCCGTGTTCGATCCGCGGCGGCATAGTGCAGACGGCCACCTCCTGGCCGGTAGCTGACCGCCCCCCCTTTCGCGCCCGATCGCTCGACTCCTTCCGAAACATGGTGATTCCCATGACATTCCGCCATGCCGCCCCGGCGGCGCCCACCGCCGACAACTGGATACACACCGGAGTCCTGGTGCTCAACGCCTCCTACGAGGCGCTCACCGAGATCGGCGCCGACCGCGCCGTCGTGCTGCTGATGGCCGGGGCCGCCGAGTCGATCGCCGACCGCACGCCGCACTTCCCCATCCGGTCCCAGCACGCCGAGCTGCTGCTGCCCGAAACCATCCGGCTGCTGCGCTACGTCTACCTCGAGCACAGCACGCGGGTGCACGACGAGAGCCGCGCCACCCTCGCCGGCGTGCTGCGCCGCGACGGCCACCGCTGCGGTTACTGCGCCGACTGGGCCCGCACCGTCGACCACATCCGGCCGCGCAGCCGGGGCGGCCCGAACACCTGGAGCAACCTCGTTGCCTGTTGCGGTCCGTGCAATACGACCAAGGCCGACCGCACCCCGGAGGAGGCCGGAATGCGGTTGTTGTGGCAGCCCAAGGCACCGAATGACCGAATCAAGCAACAGCGGCGGATCTGGAAGCAACTCGCCGCAACCTGACCCTCCGAGAAAGGAGAGGATCGCGATGACCGTTCGCGCCGAGACCACCGCGGTCGTGGAGCCGACCCTGGCCGAGCTGCTTCCGCTCTCGGACTCCGGGGACTGGCACCGGGCGGCCTGCCGGGGTGATCCGCATCACGAGGCGTGGTTCCCGTACCCGTCGCAGGACTTCGACTACGCGCGCGGAGTCTGCGGGGACTGCCCCATCCGCGCCGCCTGCGGCGAATTCGCCGCCCGCACCGGCCAGTCCGGCGTGTGGGGCGGCCACGAGTTCGATCGAGGGCGGCTGATCCGCCCGTGAGCACCGCCGCCGTGTCCCGCCGGCCACGGCGGCGGGCGTTTCGTCACGGCTCGCCGACGCGGCGAGCCCGCAAACAGCAGGTGAACATACACTGTGCACCGTGGGCACTCATCGCAGCCGAACCAGATCCAGGGGCGTCAGCAAAGGTCCGGTTATCGGGGTGGTGGCCATCGTGGCGATCGTCGCGATCGTCTTCGCGTGGTTCCAACTGCGCGACCGGGCGGCCGACGAGGACAGCGCGGCCGCGGCGGAGTGCGTCTCCGGCCCCTCGACCCTCTACGTGACCGCCGAGCCCGACATCGCCCCGCACGTCCAGGCCGCTGCGGACCGGTACAACGCGACAAAACCGAAGGTGCGCGATCACTGCGCACAGGTCGTGGTCACCGCGCAGCCGTCCGCGGCCGTCGTCGCCGCCTTCACCAACGGCAAGCCGTGGGACCAGAAGCTCGGTCCGCAGCCGGTGCTGTGGATCCCCGACTCGACGCGCTCGATCGAGTCCATGCGCGTGCCGGGACTGATCGAGGGCGCCCCCGCCCCGATCGCCGTCAGCCCGATCGTGCTCGCCGTGCCCGACCAATTGCGCGGCGCGCTCGAACAAGCCAAGGCCACGTGGGCGGATCTCCCACGGCTGCAACAGGGTTCGCTCAACGAGGTAGGCCTGTCCGGCTGGGGCGGCCTGCGCATGGCCTTGCCGCCCGGTGACGCCTCACTCGCCGCCGCGGTGGCCGTGGGATCCGCCGTATCCGGCGCGGAGCCGCTCAGCGAGCAGGCCGCGCAATCCGGCCAAGCCGTCGCGGCCATCTCCGGCCTAGCCGCCGAGGCGCCCGAGGCCCCCGACACCGCCGCCGCGCTCGGCATCATCGCGGGCGCGCCGCAATCCGCCACCGTGCACGCCGTCGCCACCACCGAGCAGCAGGCGAAAACCCAAGCGGGGCTTGCCGTCTTCCGTCCGTCCGGGGCCGCGCCCGTGGCCGACCACCCGGCCGCGCTGATGTCGGGGCCGTGGGTGGACAAGACGCAGAACCTCATCGGCGGTCTCTTCGCCGACTACCTCCGCGCCCCCGAGCAGGCGCAGGCGTTCACCGCGGCGGGCTTCACCACCGCCCCCGCCGCCGCCCCCGCCCCGCCGCGGGCCGCGCTCGACAAAGTCCGTGCCACCCTGGCCAATCCGGTGCTCGGCGTGCAGTCCACGGTGCTCGTCGACGTCTCGTCGTCCATGTCGAGCACCGACGGCTCGATGACCAGACTCGCGAATGTCATTGCCGCACTGAACTCCACGATGACGGTGATGCCGCCGGACTTCGGCCTCGGCCTGTGGACCTACGGCAAGAACCTCGACGGCACAACACCTTACAAGATCCAGGTGCCCACCGCGCCGCTCGGCGACGACCAGCGCACCGAACTCACCACCGCGCTCGGCGCCGTGAAGACCAGCGACGTGCGCGCCGACCAGGCCTACCCGACCCTCATCGCCGCCTACAAGAATGCCGTCAGCGGCTACGCGGCAGGCCGCACGAACTCGGTGCTGCTCATCACCGACGGACCCGAGGACGACTCCACCGTCACCGGCGCGAAACTCGCCGCCGACCTGGCCGCCGCCATCGACCACACCCACCCCGTGCGCGTCGACATCATCGTGATCGGCGGCCAGGGCACGCAGACGTTGAAGAGCATCTCCGACCAGACCGGCGGCACCTACACCCGCCTCCCCACCTCGGACGACCTGACCTTCGCCTCGGCAGTGGTCCACTCCCTGACCAACCCCTGACGCCCCGATTTCCCGCACCGGGTTCCATTGTGCGGGAAATCAAAGGGCGGAAGGACTTTCGATCACCACACGCCGTCGACCGGCGCGGGAACCTCAGTCGGCGTAGGCCTCCAGCGGCGGGCAGGAGCAGACCAGGTTGCGGTCGCCGTACGCGCCGTCGATGCGGCGCACCGGCGGCCACACCTTCGCCCGCGCGTGGCCGAGACCCCGCGGATACACGGCGGTTTCGCGACTGTACGGGTGCTCCCACTCGCCGACCAGGCTGGCCGCGGTGTGCGGGGCGCCGCGCAGCGGGTTGTCGGTGACCGGCCAGACGCCCGCGGCGACCTGATCGATCTCCTTGCGGATCGCGATCATCGCCTCGATGAAATCGTCGAGCTCGGCCAGGTTCTCGCTCTCCGTCGGCTCGACCATGAGCGTCCCCGCGACCGGGAAGCTCATCGTGGGCGCGTGGAAACCGTAGTCCGCCAGCCGCTTCGCGACGTCGTCGACGGTCACGCCGGTGCGCTTGGTGATCTCCCGCAGATCCAGGATGCACTCGTGCGCCACCATGCCGTGCTCGCCGGTGTAGAGCACCGGGAAGTACTCGTCGAGCCTGCGCGCGATGTAGTTGGCCGAGGCGATGGCCGTCAGCGTGGCGTCGCGCAGCCCGTCCGCGCCCATCATCCGGATGTAGGCCCAGGTGATCGGCAGGATCGAGGCGGAACCGTAGTTGGCCGCCGACACCGCGTGCGAGTCGGTCACCAGCGGATCGCCGGGCAGGTAAGGCGCGAGGTGCGACCGGACCGCGACCGGGCCGACGCCCGGCCCGCCGCCGCCGTGCGGGATGCAGAAGGTCTTGTGCAGGTTCAGGTGGCTGACGTCGCCGCCGAACCGACCCGGACGGGCAAGTCCGACAAGGGCATTCAGGTTCGCGCCGTCGACGTACACCTGACCGCCCGCGTCGTGCACCAGCGCGCACAGCTCGGCGACCTCGTGCTCGTACACGCCGTGCGTGGACGGGTAGGTGATCATGATGCAGGCCAGCCGTTCGGCGTGATCGGCGATCTTGGCTCGCAGGTCGTCCAGGTCGACGTCGCCGTTCTCGCGGCACTTGACCACCTCGACACGCAGCCCCGCCATCGCCGCCGAGGCCGCGTTGGTGCCGTGCGCGCTGGACGGGATCAGGCAGGTATCGCGGTGCGTGTCACCACGATCCAGGTGGTAGCGCCGAATCGCGAGCAGACCCGCGTACTCGCCCTGGCTGCCGGCGTTGGGCTGCAGGCTCACCGAGTCGTACCCGGTGATGTCGCACAGCCACCGCTCCAGATCGTGAATCACCTGCAACAGACCGGGCGCGTCCTCCACGGGCGCGTACGGGTGCACCCGGGCGAAGCCGGGCCAGGTGATGGCCTCCATCTCGGCGGTCGCGTTGAGCTTCATGGTGCAGGAGCCGAGCGGAATCATGCTGCGGTCCAACGCGATGTCCTTGTCGGACAGCGACCGCAGGTACCGCAGCATGGCGGTCTCGGTGTGGTACTTGGTGAACGCGGGGTGGTCGAGGAAACCCGACGTGCGGTTCTCGATCGCGGCCACCGGGGCGGGCTCGGGCCGGTCGGACGACAGTGTGGTGCCGAAGGATTCGAGCACCGCCGCGACGTGTGCCTCGGTCGTCGCCTCGTCGCAGGCGATGCCGACGTGATCGGCGTCGACCAGGCGCAGGTTGATCCCGCGCGACTTCGCCTTCGCCACAACGGCTTCCGCGCCGCCGGGCACGTGCGCCAGCACGGTGTCGAAGAACGTGTCGTGCACGACGGCGCCGTCCAGGCCCGCGGCGATGGTCGCCGCGTGCCGGTGCACTCGCCGCGCGATCTCCCGAAGGCCTTCGGCCCCGTGGTAACTCGCGTACATGGCCGCGACGATCGCCAGCAGCACCTGCGCGGTACAGATGTTGGACGTCGCCTTCTCGCGCCGGATGTGCTGCTCGCGGGTCTGCAGCGCCAGCCGGTAGGCCACGTCGCCGTCCGCGTCCACCGAGACGCCGACGAGCCTGCCCGGCAGCTGCCTGGCATACGCGGTGCGCACCGCCAGATACCCGGCGTGCGGGCCGCCGAAGCCGAGCGGAACGCCGAAACGCTGTGTGGTGCCGAAGCAGACGTCCGCGCCCTGGTCGCCCGGCGCGGCGATCAGCGTCATCGCGAGCAGGTCCGCGCCGACCGCGACCAGCGCGCCGCGCTCGTGCGCCGCGCTGATCATCGACGTCCAGTCCACTACGCGGCCGGACGCGCCGGGCGACTGGGCCAGCACGCCGAAGAACTCGCCCTCGGGCAGCTCGCCGCCGGCCAGATCCGCGGCGACCAGCTCGATGCCCAGCGGCTGGGCCCGCGTGGTCAGCACGGTCTTGGTCTGCGGGAACAGGTCGGTGTCGATCACCAGGCGCGCCGACTTGGACCGGCTCGCCCGGTGCAGCAGCGTCATCGCCTCGGCGGCCGCGGTGGCCTCGTCGAGCATGGACGCGTTGGCCACGTCCATGCCGGTCAGCTCGGACACCATGGTCTGGAAGTTCAGCAGCGCCTCGAGCCTGCCCTGGCTGATCTCCGGCTGGTACGGCGTGTACGCCGTGTACCAGGCCGGGTTCTCGAGCAGATTGCGCACCAGCACCGGCGGGGTGAGCGTGTCGTAGTAGCCGAGGCCGATCATGGAGGTCGCCACGGTGTTGACGTGCGCGAGGCCGGCGAGTTCGGCGAGCACCTCGTGTTCGGTTGCGGCGGGCGGCAATCCGGCCAGGCCACCGGGGGACGGAAGGGAGGCGGAGCCGACCGGGGGTGGGTAGACACAGCCGTCGAGGATGGTGGCGGGCACAGCCTTGGTGGCCAGCTCGTCGAGCGAGTCGACGCCGACGACGTCCAGGATCCGGGCGAGTTCGCCCCGATCGGGTCCGATGTGGCGATCGGCGAATGAGCGAGTCACGGCAGCTCCCATGGGTTCGGGCGGGTCGACTTGGTCGACGGGTACCAGCCCTCCCCCTCTGTCGTGTTGCCTGAGAGATTCGGACGCGCGACCGCAATGAAGGCCGAGCCCCTTTCCCCATGGGCGGGCGGCCCGAAGCCACCGCTTTCCAGAGGCGCCCAAGCCCGCACGGTCCCTGGTGCCTGAGAGATTGACGGGGAGGTGCTGCTCCTTCGGCGCCCGGACTCTGGCGAACCCGGGACTCTCCCGCACGGCGTTGGCGCGCCACCAGTTTAAGCCGACGACACGCCGCGACGCGGCACTGGTCCTTCCTCGGCGGTGTCGTGCTGGTCACGCCGCTACGCCGGGGACTTGGGCGACTCCATAGCCAGATGCGCATATCTACCTAACAGCATGTCGATGTGCCTGTAGAAAATCAGATGCCGGACAGCACAACACCCCGCTACCCTTCCGTTGTCGGGGAGGCGGGGTGTTGTTTCAGAGAGCTATTTCTAACCGGTCTTGCGGTTCATCCGCGCCTTGCGCCGATAGGACAGCTCGTCCTCCGGCCGCTCGGTCACCGCGGACGCGCGCTCCGCGGGGAAATTCGCGATGGCACCGGTGAGTTCGTGCATGGCGCCGCTGATCGCGATGCCGAAGACGCCCTGCCCGCCCTGCAGTAAATCGACTACCTCCTCGGCCGAGGTGCACTCGTACACCGAGGTGCCGTCGGAGAACAGGGTGATCCCGGCGAGATCCTGCACTCCCCTGCTGCGTAGATGGTCGACCGCGATCCTGATGTTCTGTAGCGAGATGCCCGCGTCGAGCAGTCGCTTCACGATCTTGAGGACGAGGATGTCCTTGAACGAGTACAGGCGCTGGCTTCCCGACCCCGCGGCGCTGCGAATGGACGGCACGACCAATCCGGTGCGCGCCCAATAATCGAGTTGCCGGTAGGTGATCCCGGCCACCTGACACGCGCTGGGCACCCGATAGCCGACCAGATCGTCGGGAACCGAGTCGTCCGGGAACAGGCCTGGCTGTACCACATCCTGCGATTGCTCTGCCACTGACCACTCCCTTGCTTCGCCGACGGCTAGCCTCATCGATGACCCGGCTCCGTTTCGGCCACCGCCGTGCTGACGACACGCTGTTCGATCACACCGCTGTTCTGATCACACCGCTGTACTGACGACCTGGCCGAAACGGACGTGGCCCAACTATCGAGATTACTCTCCCTGATTGTCCAGGGAGCACCATCGTCGGACCAAACGCGACGCGCGGTTGAAGTCTCGACCTCTGGTTCAGCCCCGCGCGTCGTCGGCGTGGCGCCGCCTGGGCGGCGAATGCGTGAACTCAGCTGTCGGTGGCCTTGAAGTCGTCGGGCGAGACCGATTCGAGGAACTCCTTGAACTTCTCCACCTCGTCCTCGCGCTCGTCCGGCATGACCAGCCCGGCCTCCTCGAGCACCGGCTCCTCGGCGTAGATCGGGCAACCCACCCGCAAGGCGATCGCTACCGAGTCCGACGGCCGCGCCGAGATGCGCACCTCGTTGTCGAACACGAGGTCGGCGTAGAAGGTGCCCTCCTGCAGATCGACGATGCGCACCTCCTTGAGGGTGCGCCCGAGTTCGGTGATCAGGATCTTGATCAGATCGTGGGTCAGCGGGCGGATCGGGGTCACCCCCTCCTGCTCCAGCACGATCGCGGTCGCCTCGGCCTGCCCGATCCAGATGGGTAGGTACCGATCCCCCGACACCTCGCGGAGCAACAGCACGGGCTGATTCTGTGGCTGCTCGACCCGAATGCCGATCACGCGCATCTCGCTCATGCCTGCACCTCACTCGCATTCGGCTTCAGCATGAGCGAAGCGCCCTGCTCGCTCATGGCCTCCACCTCGCTGACCCTCAGCCCCGGCACGCGCGACGCACGCTGTGACATGACTCGTTCGCTTCGCTCACTCATCGCACTGCCTCCCATTACTCGCGGCCGCCCTGGGCACGACCACCGCCCAGTTCGCCGTACCACGAGTCTAGGCGAACGCAAGCGGTGCAGTGATCGGTGTGCACAGCCGAAATCGGCGTGTTGGATGACCGAAACACGACACGGATTTCGTGTCGGCGCGTCGACGGGATGTTCAGCCGCCCAGCGACGTCCGCACCGACGACTTCACCAGACAGGTGTGCAGCGTCAGCGACAGCGCGGCGAGTTCGCGCACCGTTTCCTCGGCCCGCGCCCGCGCGCCGGCGTCGCGGCTCTTCGCGATCGGAGCGGCGATCTGCGCGACCAGCGCGGCCTCGCGATCGGCGGCGAGCTTGAAGGCGCGCAGATGCCTTGCCTCCAAACCGAATTCGGCCATCGCCCGGGCGGTCCTGGCCAGTGTCACCGCGTCGCCGTCGAAGAAGCCCGCGGCGCCGGGGGTGATCAGGTTCGCCCGGATGAGGTCGTTGAGAAAGGTCTCGTCGATCGCGGCTTGCGCGAGCAGATCCGCGCGGGTGAGCCGTATTTCGTGATCGAAGCGGAGATCGTCGGGGGAAATCTCGCTGGGCACCACGCCGAGCCTCCTCGGCGCGGCGGCGCCGTTCCTGTTCCCGCCGGGTGTGGCCGGGTGCTCGGAGTCGGTCACCGGGGAGACCGACTCCGACGCGCCCGCACGGCCGGAGTGCGCTCTGGCGCGCGCTTCCCGCACGCCGAGCGTCGCCGCACCGCTGTCGATCGCCTCGAGTTGTTCCTTGATCACCTTCAGCGGCAGGTACTGATCGCGTTGCGCGGTCAGCACGAACCGGAGCCGTTCACAGTCGGCGACGGAGAATCTGCGGTAGCCCGAGGGCGTGCGCTCCGGCCGAATGAGGCCCTCCGCCTCGAGGAAGCGGATCTTCGAGATGGTGACGTCCGGAAAGTCCGGACGCAGCAGGTCGAGCACGGAGCCGATCGACATGCCTCCGCGCGCCCACTGCGCCGCTCCCGTCACAGCGCCAGGTCCCTCATGACCCCTAGCCCTTCATGGCGAACAGAGATGCTCACAGGCTCCCTGCACCCGCGGACGGCTCGTTGACCTGGGCGCGCGGCCCGGTGAGGAACACCAGGCGGAACTTGCCGATCTGGACCTCGTCGCCGTTCTGGAGTTCCGAGGAGTCCACCGGCTCCCGATTCACATAGGTGCCGTTCAGGCTGCCGACATCGACAACCTGGAACGAATCGTCGTCCTGACGGAACTCGGCATGCCTGCGGCTGACCGTGACGTCGTCGAGAAAGATGTCACTGTCGGGGTGGCGGCCGGCCGACGTGGTCGGCTGGTCCAGCAGGAACCGCGAGCCCGCGTTCGGACCGCGCTTGACGACCAGGAGGGCCGCGCCAACGGGCAGACCCTCGACCCCTTGCACCGGCTGCTCGCCGGTCGGCTCTCCGGAGCGCGACGCGTCGACCTCGTTCAGGAAATCCGCGCGGAAGACCGACGTCGTCTCGGCCGCGGTCTCCCCGTAACCCGGGTCTTTGTTCTCGCTCACCGTTTCTCTCCTCCTCGAACCTGATTATTCATGCAAGCAGGTGATACCTGTGGCACCACGACCTGCCGTCGAGTCCCTAGATTCGCGACAGTGGCTGTCGGCGCATCTGTTGGCATTGACCGTACCCTGCCAGGGCGTGCCCGTGCAGGTAGAACCGGGAAGGCTGATTCAGCCCCCGATAACTCCTTGATAACCTGCCGCATCCAACAGTTCATCAAGGGTCGCGTCGAGGCCGGCGGCGTCCGCGACCTCGAGTTCGAACAACCATCCGTCACCGTACGGATCGGTGTTCAGCGTCTCCGGCTGCGGCGTCAAATCCTCGTTCACCGCAACAACTTTCGCCGCGATCGGCGCGTAGATGTCGGACACGCTCTTGGTCGACTCGACCTCGGCGATGCTCTCCCCGACGGCCACCTCTTTGTCCGTCTCGGGCAGCTGCACGAACACAACGTCACCGAGTTGAGACTGGGCGTAATCGGTGATGCCCACCCGAACCCGGGTCGGTCCGATCCGCTGCACCCACTCGTGCTCCTCGGTGTAGCGCAGATCTTCGGGGGTCTGGGTCACAGGCCGTCCGTCCTTTCCGTTGTGATCGTGTGGGCGCAACTCTATGCGAGGGTCGAGGCGATGTACGACTCGACGTCGAATGTTCGACCCGTCAGGTCGGACGGTGTGGCACAGCCGGTATCGAGCGAGCGACGGCGATCGCCTTACCGGTGTAGAGCAAGCCGGTCCATACATACACCGCCGTGCCCCAGACCAGTAATGCCCCACCGAAGGCGCGTCCGAAACCGTCGATCGCCCAATCCATCTCCCCCGCCAGCAACCACGGCAGCGCGGACATCAGCGCGAAGGTGGCGGCCTTGCCCAGATAGATGACGTCGGGCGGGGGCAGGTCGCGGCGTTTGTACACCGTCAGCGTGCCGGTGAGGACCAGATCGCGGCCGACCAGGATCACCGCGACCCACCACGGGATCAGTCCGCGCAGGACGAACGCCAGCAGGGTCGTCACCAGGTACAGCCGATCCACGAACGGGTCGAGCAGCGCGCCCAGGCGCGAGGACTGGTCGAGCAGGCGGGCCAGCTTGCCGTCCAGGAAATCGGTGACGCCGCTGGCGATCAACAGGGCGAACGCCCACCCGTCGGCGTGCTCGACCAGCATCAGCCACAGGAACAGCGGCACGCCGAGCAGGCGCACGACGCTCAGCACATTCGGGACCGTGAGGATGCGGTCGTCGAAGACGCCGCCGGGGTCGGCGCGCTCCTCCGGTTCCGTTGTGCCCGATTCGGTTGTCACGCCCCGTGCTTACCGCACCGACCCCGCTCGACGCCATCCGGGCACGCCGGTTTCCTCGATATATCCGCCGTCGCGATGGTTTCCGCCACAGCCCGGCGGTGAAAGAATGAGTATGAAATCATCTCATCGGCCGGTACGGTGAGCGATCGGCCTCGATGGCCGGTCAGCGAGAGGAAGTCATGCCCGCATTCGACTACGACGTGGTGGTGATCGGTTCCGGTTTCGGCGGCAGCGTCAGCGCGCTGCGGCTGACCGAGAAGGGGTATCGGGTCGGCGTGCTCGAGGCGGGCAGGCGGTGGGACGCCGAGAACCTCCCGCGCACCAATTGGAATGTGCGCAAGTCGATTTGGGCGCCGCGACTGGGCCTGACCGGGCCGCAGCGGATCAGCCTGCTCGGCAAGTGCGCGGTGTTCTCCGGCGCGGGCGTCGGCGGCGGCTCGCTCATCTACGGCAACACGCTCTACGAGCCGCTGGCGAACTTCTACACCGACCGGCAGTGGGCGCACATCACCGACTGGCGCGCCGAGCTCGCGCCGTACTACGACCAGGCCCAGCGCATGCTCGGCGTCGCGCCGAATCCGCGGATGACCCCGGCCGACGAGGTGATCCGCGAGATCGCCGAGGACCTCGGCGTCGGCGACACCTTCCACCCGACCGACGTCGGGGTGTTCTTCAACGAGAGCGATCCCGGCGCCGAGGTCGAGGACCCCTACTTCGGCGGCGCCGGGCCGCGCAGGCGCGGCTGCGTGCACTGCGCGCAATGTTTCACCGGCTGCCCGCACAACGCCAAGAACACCACCACCACGAACTACCTCTACCTCGCCGAACAGGCGGGCGCCGAGGTGCATCCGCTGACCACCGCCACCGCGGTGCGCCCGCTGCCCGACGGCGGCTACGCGGTGGAGACCGAGCGCTCGGACCGCTGGATCCGCAAGGAGCGCAAGACCTTCACCGCCGAGCAGGTCGTGTTCGCCGGCGCCGCGCTCGGCACCCAGAAGCTGCTGCACAAGATGCGCGACGACGCGGTGCTGCCGAACCTCTCGCCGCGCCTCGGTGAGCTGACCCGCAGCAACTCCGAGGCGATCCTCAATGTGGTGAGCCGCTCGCGCCGCGACTTCGCCGAGGGCATCGCGATCACCTCCTCGATCCACCCGGCCGAGGACACCCATATCGAGGTGTGCCACTACGGCAAGGGGCAGAACGCGCTGTTCCCGATGTCGGTGCCGATCGTCGACGGCGGCGCGTTCCGGTTCCTGCGCTTCCTGCTGGCGATCGTGCTGCACCCGCTGGTGTTCCTGCGCAGCCTCAATGCCAGGCACGCCTCGGAGCGGTCGGTGATCCTGCTGGTCATGCAGTCGCTGGACAACTCGCTGACCTCGTTCCGCAGGCGCGGGCTGCTCAAGACGAGGCAGGGCACCGGGGAGCCGAATCCGACCTGGATCCCGATGGCGCACGACATCGGCAGGCGCTTCGGCGAGAAGGTGCGGGGCGATACGCACGGGCTGGTGATGGACGTGTTCAACATTCCGGCGACCGCGCACTACATCGGCGGGTGTGTCATCGGCGACACTCCGGAGACCGGTGTGGTCGACCCGTATCAGCGGGTCTTCGGCCACCCGGGGCTGCACGTGGCGGACGGCTCTGCGGTCACCGCCAACCTCGGCGTGAACCCGTCGCTCACCATCACCGCGCAGGCGGAGCGCGC
>NZ_BAGH01000185.1 GCF_000308715.1 Nocardia tenerifensis NBRC 101015 | reverse complement strand
GGGGTCCTCGCGGGATGCCGGTTCGTCGGGCCGGTCTGCGGGTGGTCGCGGGGCAGTCGGTGGCGCGACGGGCGCGGGCAGTCGCGGAGCCGGCGCCGGTGAGGGCGACGCAGGCGCGCGTAAGCGGGGCGCGAATGCGGGCGGTCGAGGGGCCGGTCCGAATCATCGCGGAGCAAGCGCAGGCGGTCGCGGAACCGCCACAGGTAGTCGCCGCAGCAAGCGCGGATAGTCACGCCGCTGGCGCACATGATCGCTCAGCCAGGCGAGTCTCGCGAGACACGCGCGGGTGGTCGTCCCGGCAGACGCCGGATGGTCGCGAGACAAGAGCCCGGCAGGTGGGAGTGCGCCCGGCGCGTGCCAGAAGGCGGTCGTCACGGAGCAGGCAGCGGTTCGTCGCCGTGGCTTGAAGGCGGCGCTACCCAGGCGAGTCGATGCTCACGGAGCGGGGCACGAAATATTCGGCAGGAGCGAAGGTGCGGTTGAGCGACGGCTGATAACGCGGCAGATGGGACGTCCGCCGGCAGAGCTTGGATGGTGGGCGACACGCACGAGGTTGGGGGCGACGCGCCGGGGTGTGGAGAGGTGAGCGTGGAGGCTCGCAATTGTGGGGCAAACTGAGGGTGTGGGTGGTCAGGTGGGGGCTGTGCTTTGCGCGGTGGGGGCGGCGGGGTTTTTCGCGGTGGCGGCGGTGGCGCAGCAACGGGCGGCTGCGACGGTGCCGGAAGGCGGGTCGCTTGTCCGCGGACTGTTGCGCAATCCGCGGTGGTGGGCGGGCGTGGTGGGAGATGTGGGCGGGTATGGGATGCAGGTTGCCGCGCTTGCGCTGGGGGCGGTTTTGGTCGTGCAGCCGATTCTGGTGAGCGCCTTGGTGTTCGCGTTGCCGTTGGCGGCCAGGCTCAATGGGCGCAGGATCGGTGCGCGGACGTGGGGGTCGGCGCTCGCGCTCGTCGCCGCGCTGGTGTGCTTTCTGGTCGTCGGCAACCCCTCCGAGGGCAATAGCACTGCGCCACTTCGTGATTGGCTGTTTCCGCTGATAGTCCTCGTCGGCCTCGTCGCGGCAGCCGTCCTCATCGGCCTTCGCGCCGCCGATCCGGGGCGGCGCGCCCTGCTGCTCGGCGCCGCGAGCGGCTCGCTCTACGGCTTGGCCGCCGCGCTCACGTCCTACGTCACCACAGTGTTCGAGCACGGCCTCGTCGACGTGCTCGCCAGCTGGCAAACGTGGACACTGGCCGCGGCGGGCCTCACCGGCGTCTACCTCCAGCAGCGCGCCTTCCAGGCGGGCCCGCTCTCGGCCTCGCTCCCCGCCGTCACCATCGCCGAACCGCTGGCCGCGGCCTTCGTCGGCGTCACCGTCCTCGACGAACACTTCCGCACCAACGCATTCGGACTGGCCGTGACCGCACTCGCGGTAATAGTCATGTGCGCCACCACAATTCAGCTCTCCCGCAGCCAAGCCGCCACCTGATCGCCCCGCCGCCGCCACGGGGGCCGGACTCCCCCGTCATTGCCACCGCCGCCCTGCCGCACGACACGCGAGGTCCCTCGCATCTGCGCCCCACCACTGCCGCCGATCCACCGGCAGGATCCAATTCCCTACCGACCCGAGCCGGTCACCCCTGTGAGGTTCGTCTCCACCGCCCGCCGGAGAATTGCGCGCTACCGCCGGGACTTGGTTATCATCGGTTAAGTGCAGTTTCTCCCTGGCCATCAGCCGCCGTATGACCTGACCTACGACGACCTCTTCCTCGTCCCCAATCGGACGGATGTCGCCTCGAGGTTCGACGTCGATCTCTCCACTGTCGACGGGTCCGGCACCACCATCCCCATCGTCGTGGCCAATATGACCGCGGTCGCGGGTCGCCGGATGGCCGAGACGGTCGCCCGGCGCGGCGGCCTCGTCGTACTCCCCCAGGATCTGCCGATCAGCGCGGCCGCCGACACCATCGCGTTCGTGAAGAGCCGCTCGCTCACCGCCGACACCCCGGTCATCCTCGGCCCGGAGCACTCGGTGTCCGAGGCCGTCGCCCTGATGCACAAGCGAGGCCACGGCGCGGTCGTCGTGGTGGACGAGGCAGGCAAGCCGATCGGCGTCGTCACCGAGGCCTCGTGCACCGACGTCGACCGGTTCGCCCGGCTGCGCGAGGTCGCGATCACCGATTTCGTGCAGGCCCCGGCCGACACCTCGCCGCGCGACATCTTCGAACTGCTCGAGACCGAGCACGCCAAGCTGGCGGTCCTCACCGCCGAGGACGGCACGCTGGCCGGCGTGATGACCCGCACCGGCTCGGTCCGCGCGGGCATCTACCAGCCCGCCGTCGACGGCCAGAGCAAGCTGCGCATCGCCGCGGCCGTCGGCATCAACGGCGACGTGGTCGCCAAGGCGAAGTCGCTCGTCGACGCGGGCGCCGACGTCCTGGTCATGGACACCGCGCACGGCCACCAGGCCAAGATGCTCGAATCCCTCAGCGCGGTAAGGGATCTCGGCCTCGGCGTGCCGCTGGTCGCGGGCAATGTCGTCTCCGCGCAGGGCACCCGCGACCTCGCCGCGGCCGGCGCGGACATCATCAAGGTCGGTGTCGGCCCCGGCGCCATGTGCACCACCCGCATGATGACCGGCGTCGGCCGCCCGCAGTTCTCCGCGGTCGCCGAGTGCGCCGCCGCGGCGAAGGAACTCGGCGTGCACATCTGGGCCGACGGCGGCGTGCGCCACCCGCGCGACGTCGCCCTCGCGCTCGCCGCGGGCGCGTCCAACGTGATGATCGGCTCCTGGTTCGCCGGCACCTATGAATCCCCCGGCGACCTGCGCACCGACCGCGACGGCAACGCCTACAAGGAGAGCTTCGGCATGGCGTCCAAGCGCGCCGTCGCCGCCCGCACCGCCACCGACAGCGCCTTCGACCGGGCCCGCAAGGCCCTGTTCGAGGAGGGCATCTCCAGTTCGCGCATGCGCCTGGACCCCGAACGCCCCGGCGTCGAGGATCTCATCGACCACATCTGCTCGGGTGTGCGCAGTGCCTGCACCTACGCCGGCGCCCGCACCCTCGCCGAGCTGCACGACAAGGCCGTGCTCGGCGTCCAGTCGGCCGCCGGTTTCGCCGAGGGCCGCCCGCTGCCCAGCGGTTGGTAAACCGTAACCACTTGTCGCACTGGCGAGTTGACGCCCTCGCAGAAGCGAGCGGCCGAGGCGCCCGACCGCCCACCGGCCGCTCGCCTGCGGTAGCTACGCCACATCGAATCCAGCACGCGCTACCACAGCCGCGCGGGCTCGAGGATGCGCGCGTCGCGGTGTCGCCGTCGAGCAACTGCGCGGCACTCCCCCGCACTCATCCCCGTGATCAATCCCGACACGCCCAGCACGGCACACCACCGGCCGGGGCCACGGGTCGCGAAGGCCGGTAACATGGGGGTTGCCGGTCTCCGGCACAACATCTTCGGCTTGCGAAAGGATCCAGTTGTCACCCGCGTCCGAGGGCGCAGCACAGGAGGGCTCCTCTACCGAGCCGGGTGACAAACCCGGCGTCCTCCTTCCCCCAGCCCCACTCTCCACCGGCCTGTTCTCCACACCGTTCGGCGGGTGCTGACGATGTCTGTCGCGCTCACCGTGCTCAGTCTGCTGGGGTTCATCGCTCTCACGGCAGGCACCGCCCTGTTCGTCGCCGCCGAATTCTCCCTCACCGCGCTGGAACGCAGCACCGTCGAGGCACACGCCCGCGACGGTGACGTCCGCGCCAGGTCCGTGCGCCAAGCCCATCGGACGCTGTCGTTCCAGCTGTCCGGCGCCCAGCTCGGCATCACGATAACGACCCTGATCACCGGTTATATCGCCGAGCCTGTCCTCGCCCGGCTGCTCGATCCGCTGTTCACCGGCCTCGGGCTCAGCGACGGCGCCGCGCAGGGCATCTCGCTGGCCCTGGCCTTGGTGCTGGCCACCTCGCTGTCGATGATCTACGGCGAGTTGGTGCCGAAGAACATCGCCATCGCCAAGCCGCTGGCCACCGCGCGCACCACGGCTCCCCCGATGGTCGCGTTCTCGGTCATCTTCAAGTGGCTGATCCACTTCCTCAACAACACCGCCAACTGGGTCGTGCGCCGCCTCGGCGTCGAACCGGCCGAGGAGCTGCGTTCCGCGCGCTCGCCGCAGGAACTCGGTTCGCTGGTCCGCACGTCGGCGCTGCGCGGCGCGCTCGACCAGCGCACCGCCCAGGTCATCGACCGCTCGCTGCAGTTCGGCGAGCGCAGCGCCGAGGAGCTGATGACGCCGCGAGTGAAGATCGAGGCCTTGGACAAGCTGGACACCATCGCCGACCTCATCGACGCGGCCCGCCGCACCGGCTACTCCCGGTTCCCGGTGATCGACGGCGACCTCGACAACACCCTCGGCGTCGTGCACATCAAACAGGCGTTCACCCATGCCGCGAACGTGCGCCGCACCATCCCGCTGCAGATGCTGGCCCACCCGGTCCCGATCGTGCCGGCCAGCCTCGACGGTGACGCGGTGCTCGATCGCATCCGCGCCGACGGCATGCAGGTCGCGCTGGTCGTCGACGAGTACGGCGGCACCGCGGGCATCGTCACCATGGAGGACATCATCGAGGAGATCCTCGGCGACGTCCGCGACGAGCACGACGAGGAGGAGCTCGACGTGCGCCGGGTATCCAACGGCTGGGACTGCTCCGGCCTGCTGCGCATCGACGAGGTCTCCCGCGCCACCGGTTACGACGCCCCCGAGGGCGAGTACGAGACGCTCGGCGGCTTGGTGCTGACCAGGCTCGGCCGCATCCCGGTGGCCGGCGACGAGGTCGTGCTGCCGAATCCGCGTTCGCAGCAATGGTCTTCGGCGGATCAGCCGAACACCGGCGGGTGGATCGCGCGCGTGGAGCGCATGGACGGACGCCGCATCGACCGGGTCCGCCTGATTCCGGTCGCCGCCGATGACCTCGCGTTCCGCCAACTACACGCCGAGACGGAGCACAGCCATGGGTGATCTGTTCGGCGTACTGCTCACCGTGGTGCTGCTGGCGGGCAACGCGTTCTTCGTCGCCGCCGAGTTCGCCCTGATCTCGGCCCGCCGCGACCGGCTAGAGGCACTGGTCGCGCAGGGAAAGCGCAACGCGGACATCGTGATTCGAGCGGGCGAGAACCTCTCGATGATGCTCGCCGCCGCCCAGCTCGGCATCACCATCTGTTCGATCCTGCTCGGCCGCGTCGGTGAGCCCGCGGTCGCGCACCTACTGGAGGGCCCGTTCGAATTCCTCGGCCTGCCCGAGCAATTGCTGCACCCGGTGGCCTTCGCGCTCGCGCTCGCCATCGTGGTGATCCTGCACATCCTGTTCGGCGAGATGATTCCGAAGAACATCGCGCTGGCCGGCCCGGAACGCAGTGCGCTGCTGCTGGTTCCGGTACACCTCATGTGGTTGCGCCTGGCCCGCCCGCTCATCGCGGTCTACAACCTGTCGGCGAATCTCACGCTGCGCCTGCTGCGCATCGAGCCCAAGGACGAGTTGCAGGCGACGGTGTCCTCGGTGGAACTCGCGGAGATGATCGGCGAGTCGCGCTCGGAGGGCCTGCTCGACGAGGAGGAGCACCGGCGGCTCACCCAGGCGCTCGGCACCAGCGAACGCGTGGTCGCCGACGTGATGGTGACGCTGGCGACCACCCGAACAGTTCCCTTGCGCGGCAACGGAACCACCCTCGGCGATATCGAATCCGCCGTCGCCGAGACGGGTTTCTCGCGCTACCCCGTGCAGGCGAGCGACGGTTCGCTGGTCGGTTATATGCACGTCAAGGACGTGCTGGACAAGGTCGCCGACGACACCGCGGGGCCGGGAACGCCCATCCCGCGCACCGACATCCGCCCGCTGCCGACGGTGAGCGTGCACACCCCGCTGTACGAGGCGCTGGCCAGGTTGCGCCGGACCAACAGCCACCTGGGTCGCGTCGTGGACGCCCGCGGGAACACCACCGGCATTGTGGCGCTGGAGGACCTGGTGGAGGAGTTCGTCGGCACGGTCCGCGACGGGACGCACCGGATCATCGAATGAGCGTGCGCGGCAACGGCGTAGCGGCTCCCGGCAGTACCGAGCGAGGCCCGGTCGCGGTGCTGACCGAAGAGCAGTGGCGCGCTCGGGCGGCCGAGCACGTCGCCCGGGTCGATCGGCTGGTCGGGCCGTACGTCGAACGGCGAGCGGCGGGTTCGTCGCATCCGGTGATCGACTTCCTGTTCACCTACTACGGGCACAAGCCCGCTCAGCTGCGGCGCTGGCATCCCGGGTTCGGCGTCGGGATGGCAGGCGCCCGCGAGTACGAGGGCGCGCGCGGATATCACCGGATTTCGGCCGAATCGGGCTCCGGCACACTGCGTACGGCCGACCCCGCCTACTTGGCCCGCCGCCGCGACACCGTCGAGTTCATCGCGAACCTGCTGCGCGCCGCCGCGGCGCGGCCACCCCAGCTGTCCTGCTTCGGTTTACACGAGTGGGCGATGGTGTACCGCACCGACGACGTGCGGCATCAGCAGGTGCCGCTGCGTCTGGGCCGCGCGGGCACCGACGAGGTGGTCGAGTCGATGTCGCTGCGCTGCACCCACTTCGACGCGTTCCGCTTCTTCACCCCCGATGCCGTCGGCCGCAATATCGAGCCGCTGACCCGCGCCGACCAGGTCAGCCGCGAGCAACCCGGCTGCCTGCACGCCAATATGGACCTCTACAAGTGGAGCTGCAAGCTCGTCCCGCTCATCCCCTCGGCGCTGCTGCTGGACTGCTTCGAACTCGCCTGCACCGCACGCGAACTCGACATGCGGGCCAGTCCCTACGATCTGTCCGAGTACGGGTACGAGCCGGTGCGCATCGAAACCCCGTCCGGTCGGGCCGAATACGTGCGGTCCCAGTCCGCGCTGGCCGAGCGTTCGGCCGGGTTGCGCCGGAATCTGCTCGACACGTGCGAGACGCTGCTCGCCCACGCCTGACCGGCCACTTCCTCGAATTTTCGGCAAACCCTTCCCTGAAGTTAACGGTAGTTACTACCATGCAGTCAGTTCCTTCAGCTGTCCCAGTCAGCAGAGGGATGACATATCACCATGATGAAGGTTGGGGAACCGACGATGCGCTCACTGACGAGCTTGCGCCGTGCCAAACCGCTGGCCCTGGTCACGGTCGGCCTGGTCGCCGTCCTGTCGCTGCCGGGCAGCGCCTCGGCCGACCTGCAGTCCGACATCCAGAACGCCGTCCAGGAATTCCTCGACGTCGGCCGCGCCTCGGTCCCCAGGGCCGACTGCGGACCGGGCTCGATGCCGGAGAACGGCATGCAGGGCGACGTCACCGCCGCCGACCGAGACAGTGGGCGCAGCACGCAGGGGTATCGCTGCAATATGTCGTTCGTCGGCGGCTTCGCGGGCCGCGGCGCCGGCATCACCTCGACCAGCTTCGAGCACTGCTCCTACCTGGGCTCCTTCTTCCCCGGCGACATGATCAGCGAGGGCCGGGGCGTCCAGGTGCTCGACGTCTCCGACCCCGCGAACCCGCGCCCGACGGCCACCCTCACCGAGCCCGCCATGCTCGCGGGCACCTGGGAGAGCCTGAAGGTCAACACCGCGCGGAAGTTGCTGGTGGGCACCGGCGTTCCGGTCGGCACCGGCGTCGGCTACCTCTCGGTCTACGACATCTCCGACTGCGCGCATCCGCGCCTGCTCAACCCGGGCCCCGGCACGAATATGCTGATGCCGCTGCCGATCACGACGCACGAGGGCGGCTTCTCCCCCGACGGCAACACCTACTGGGCCTCCGGTATCGCGCCCGGCTTCGTCAGCGCCGTCGACCTCACCGATCCGGCCAACCCGCACGTCGTCTGGCAAGGCCTCACCGGCATCGAGGCGCACGGCTTCGGTATCAGCGCCGACGGCAACCGGATGTATCTGTCCGCGCTCGGCGGCTTCACCGTGCTCGACATCAGCGCCGTGCAGCGACGCGACCCGAATCCACAAGTACTGCACATCGGCCGGGTCTTCTGGACCGACGGCTGGGCCACCCAGCACAGCATCCCGGTGACCTATGACGGCAAGCCCTACCTCTACACCGTCGACGAAGGTGGTTCCGGCGGTGTGAAACTCATCGACATCGCCGACGACACCAACCCGAAGGTCGCCGCGAAGATCAAGCTGGAGATCAACCTTCCGCAGAACATCGACAGCAATCTCGGTTCGTCCATGGGCGGTTCGGCCTTCGCCTACGAGTCCCACTACTGCACGGCCGACCGCAGGGACAACCCGACGGCGCTCGCGTGCGGCTGGATCTCCTCCGGCATACGGGTTTTCGACATCCGCGATCCGCGCCGTATCCACGAGATCGCCTACTACAACCCGCCCGCGCGCACAGGCCAGAACCTGAGCCTGTGGAACTCGCCGCACGCGCTCGCGTCCATCATCGGCGTGCCGCTGATGAGCGCTCCGCCCGCGGTCCGCGCGGTGCTGGAGGGGCAGTTCAATCCTTCGGACGCGCTGACTCCGCGCACCGGCAGGCTGGCCTTCGGCGACGTCTCCACCGACTGGTGCTTCTCCCCGCCGGAGTGGCGCGACTCGCAGCTCTATGTCACCTGCTCCGACAACGGATTCATGGTGCTGCGACTCGACAACGACGTGTATTCGCCGCCGGCGGACCAAGAATCGATCGTCGGGTCCTAGCCGTGCCACGCTGGATCCGCGGCGCGGCGCTCGCCTCCCTCGCCTTCGCCATGCTGGTGCTCGGCGCGGCGCTGCGCCCGCTGGTGCTGCCGGAGACGCACACGGCCACACCGATTCTCAACGCGGTCGAGCTCGGCTTCGTGCAGGACATGACCGCGCACCATCAGCAGGCGCTCATCATGGTGCAGCGCCTCGATCGCGGCGTCGACCCCGGCGTCGTGCGCCTGGCCGACCAGCTCGACGACACCCAGCGGCTCGAGATCGGCACCATGCTCGGCTGGTTGCGGCTGGCCAACGCCTCCCCGGTGCCCGCGCATCCGATGGCCTGGATGCACGCCGACACGCCGCCGCATGAGCATTCGGCGCCGGTCGCCCAGGTGGACCAGCGGGCGACCGGCACCGAGATGCCCGGCATGGCGACGATGGCCGAACTCGACGCGCTCGCCGCGGCTCGCGGCCGCGACGCCGAAATCCTGTTCCTACAGCTCATGTTTCGCCACCATCAGGGTGGAATCGCCATGGCGCAGGCCGCCGACCAGCTCCTCGCGTCCGGTCCGGTGAAGGAGACCGCCCGCTCGATGATCCACGCGCAGGGTCAGGAGGTCGGACTCATGGGCCTCCTGCTCACCCAGCGCGGGGCCGCGCCACTACCCTGACCAGCGCATTCGGTAGAGCCGCACCCATATGGCTCGAATGCGACAAGGCTCAGGTTCCAAAATAACCACCGTAATGGCGCATGCATCCGAATTTTTCGCGCAAACCCGCAGCAGATGCGTATTACTTATCGCCGAGCGGCAGTAGCGTCCTGCGTATGCCCTCTTCGGTGCGCAACGCACTCCCCCAATTGATAAGGCGCGGAAGGCGATTGACTCCCGCGCTGGCGGCCGTGTTCGGAACGCCGCGTTCCCGAAAGGGGCGGCCACCGGTTCGTACGGTCGCTCACGGCGTACTCGAACGGAGAAGAGTTCGACGACTGGATCCACCGGCGGGCCGGTTCAGGACTCTTCGGTGAAGCGGTACCAATTTCCGTGGAACGGTTCGTAGCCTATGCCGGAGGTGGGCGTGCCTATGTACGGCGGGGCGGCATTGGGGAAGTACGCGAATCCCCGCGACGAATTCGTTTCTGTCCCTTGAGTGTAGAAGAGGCAGCCGCCGTCGCGGCGGGTGATGAAGGTAATGGTGTAGACGCCGAGGCGGGTGCGGTGGCCGGGGTTGGCGCAGTCGGCGGCTTGGGTTTGCAGGATGTCGCGGGAGAGTTTCCAGCCCGTGGTCTCGGGGACGTTCTGCCAAACCAGGACAACGAAGACACCAATGATGACGGGGCTGATCAGGCTGTAGAAGAACGCGCGGTAGCGGAGCAGTCCGACCAGGCCGAACAGCAGCGCGACCGCGCCGAGCACACCGATCGCCAGCCACAGCACCACCTCGAGCGGAAAGGTGCCCTCGGCGGCGAGCTGCCAGAACAGCGCCAGACAGCACAGCAGGATCAGGGCGGTCAGTAGCCCCATCCAGAGAACGAACCAACTCGGCGTGCGGCGCGCGGTCGCGGTGCTGCTCACGGAGATCAACATACGGGCGAGTCACGGTCCGGGGCAGCGGAATCCGCCAACCCGGCCGGCGAACTCGCCCGGCACGCCGGAATATGCGAACGCCCCGGTCGAGGACCAGGGCGTTCGCACACTAACCGTTCATCGCTGCGTCACAGCGGCGGGAACCCGGAGGACCCGGTGGCCATCCAATTCCAGAACATCGCCGCACGATTGGCGAGCAACGCGACAACGTCGAGGACAACGCTTCCCATAAATCTTCCTCACATCCGACAATCTCCAGTGCAGCGCCCAGGGTAGTCGATCGGCGCGCCGCGGACCGCCGCAGGCAGAAGAGCGTCCGGGCCACTCGTGTGGGAAACGGCCGGGCGCGCTCGCCGAACACACCCAGCCGTCAAGTCCCCCCGCCGAGGCGGCGGTCAGCCGACGCCGAGTTCCGTGGACGCCGCCGCGGTGCCCTCGAGGCGTGCGCGAATCTTCGCGAACGCCGTCTCGCGGGACGTGGAGACGTCGTCGCCGAACGGCGAGAACCCGCAGTCGTCGCATGTTCCCAGCCGATCGGCCGGCAAGTACCGGGCGGCAGTGAGCACCCGGTCTCGGACCTGCTCGGGCGTCTCGGCCACCGGATCGATCGGATCGATCACCCCGACGAAGATCCTCGCCTCCCCCGGCAGGCGGTCGGCGATGACCCTCAGCACCCGATCGGGATCCGGCTCGCTGGCCAGTTGCACGTAGAACTGGCCGGCCCGGAGCCCGAACAGTTTCGGCAGCAGCTCTACGTAGTCGACGTCGAGGCTGTGGGTCGAATCCTGATCCCCGCCCGGGCAGGTGTGCACACCGATGCGTTGCCGCTCGTCGGATGTAAAGCGTTCGAGCACACGGTTGTTCAATGCGATGAACTGGTCGAGCAGGCCACCGGAGGGGTCGAGCTTGAGCGACAGCCGCCCCTCGGTGAAGTCGAGTTGGACCGAGTGGGCGCCGCCGTCGAGTGCGCCGCGAATGTCGGCTTCGGCGTTATCGACCAGATCGGCGAGAAACTGTTCTCTCGGGTACCCGTCGATGCCGTCGGCGGGGTACAGCAGGCTCACCGCGGAGGGCGCGATGACGGCCTGTTTAACCGGCGCGGTCGCGTATTTCCGGGCGGTCTGGAGATAGGTCGAGCTGAAGGTGCCGTAGCGGAATGGTCCGGCGGTGAGCCGCGGCAGCTGCCGGGTGTGGCCGTCCGCGAACGGGATCACCGCGCCATCGGGGCCCAGGTTCGACAACCCGTGCAACGGATACGTCGCAAAGCTGGGTTTGCTCTGTTCGCCGTCCGTGACGACCGGCGAGCCGAGCGCCTCCAATTGCGCGATGGTGTCCCGCACCGCGGAATCATAGAGCTCGGCCAGCGCGTCGTCGGTAATCCCGCCGGCCGCGTGCTCCTGCATACCATTCAACAACTGTGCCGGTCGTGGAATACTTCCAATTGGTTCGGTCGGTAATGACATGAGCGATCTCCCCTTCTCTACTCTGTCGGCCATATACCTTGTGAGACCGACGGATTGGACTTCTGCTGTCTGGAGAACGACGCGATGCGGAGCACGATGACCAGAAGGAACGGGCCGACTATTGTTCGGCATGACCCTCCGAGCGACCGCTATGGAAACTGCGGCAGCCAGTTCCAGAGATTACTACGGTGCCGCTACGCCAGTAGCGATATAGCTGTAACATCCACGGTCGCAACAACTTCCGGCATCAATCGAATCGCGAAGGCGGCGCGCCATCCCGCTGCGCCGGGCGCGCGCCGACCTCGACCACGTTCGCGATGCGATAAAGTCGTTCTCGCCGATCGCTGCGCGCCATGCCATTACGATTGACGAATATCATTGCACAGCAACAGCTCTCGCAATACACGGACAGTATTTTCACAGTCGACTACCCGGCGGCAGCCCGTGAAGCCGCCGAACCCGTCAGCCTCAGGCCACGCCCCGCAGCTCCTCGGCCGTGATCTCCTCCAGCGAGCGACGCCGCGTCTCCACCAGAAACGCGATGCCCGCGGCGGCCGCGATCGTCATGGGCACGGCACTGATCAGCGCGGTCATCGAGATCGAGGGCGTCGCGACCGCGAGCACCACCAGCGCGATCACGATGATGCCGCCGGCCTTGCTCATGCCGGCCGCCAAACCCGTGCCGCGGGAACGTATTCGAGTGGGATAGGCCTCGGCGCCGTAGGCGACGAGAACCGCGACCACCGAGCTGGCGCCCCAGATCGGCGGAATGAGCAGCGCGTACAGCAGTACCTTGTTGTCCGCGACGCCGTCACCGACGGCGACGAAACCGAACAGCGAGATCGCGAGCAGCGCGCTGAGCACCACCATCGTCCACTTGGACGAGCGGTGATAACAGTAGGCGACAAGGAAATTGAGCGGGAAGCCGATCAGCGCCGAGTCGCGCAGGATCTGATCCGCCGAGACGCCGCTGAACCCGAGCTGGCGCAGGTTGCTCGGCAGCCAGAGCTGGAAGCCGTAGACGACCAGCCCGACGCCGAGACCGACCAGTACGAGCACGGCGGTGATGCCGCCGAACGGCGCCTGGATGAGTCGGCGGTAGCCGCCCGTGAAGCCGGATTCCACTGCGAGCTCGGATTTTTCGACCGGGGTGATGGACGCGTTGTAGACGCGCAGCACCTGCTCGGCCTCTCGCCGGCGGCCGAGCGCGAGCAGGAAGCGCGGCGACTCCGGTATCCATCGGGTGAGCAGAATGGTCAGCAATCCGGTCGGGAAGCCGATCAGCCACATCACCCGCCACCCGTAGGTGTCGCCGATGGTGGCGGACAGCCAGCTGGTGATGGCGTAGGCGCCCGCGATATCGCCGCCGATCAACACCATCATCCAGCCGCGGTGGCGGGCCGGTATCGTCTCGGCGAGCAGCGTGAACGCGATCGGCAGCATGCCGCCCGCGCTCATCCCCATGATCAGGCACATCACCAGGTTCAGCTCGAAACTCGGCATCGCCCCGCAGATCGAGGTGGCCACGAAAAAGACTCCTGCCAGCAGAATCGCCGCCTTACGGCCGATTCGATCACCGAGCCAGCCCCAGAGGAACGAGCCGAGCACCGTGCCGGTGATGCCGGCCAGCGGCAGCAGCGCGGCCGGGAGTCCGCCGCCCGGATTCGCGGCGGTGCGCAGGTCGTACTCCTTGGCGACGCCGGGCACGACGAACGCCAGCGTGGTCGGCTTCATGACGTCGATCGTGATGGCCGCGGCCACCACCAGCAGCAGGAGCACGTGCACCCGGTTGATCGGCGCGTCGTCGAGCGCCCGGACCCGCAGGTCGGCGACCTCTTCCCGGTGTGCGCCAACGGGAACCAGGCCGTAGGCGGTGACGACGAGGCCGACGACGATCAACGCCATGCCCACGGTCATCGCGGTGTCCATGGGCATGTCGGCCATGTGATAGCCCATGTGCCTGGACTCCCAGTACATCGGGAAGTGCAGCGCGGTACCGAGACTCGTCGCGGCGAGCCCGATCCAGAAGGCGCGGGTGCGCCGACGGATCGGCGCTCGGCGAGATCCACCGTCGAGCTTCTCGATCGATGCACCGGGATGTCGTTGGCTACACACAGATATCTCCGTTCTGACCGCTCCTGGACGGTGGGCGATGCGCACGACGAGTCCGCGGCTCGGCCTCGGTGTCGGCGGCGACGCCGTCCGCGCGGGCGGACGACTGCTCGGCGCCGGTCATGACATGCCCATGGAATACGGGTTTCGGACGCGAATGATGTTCGTACGCAACGAGTTAGGGGTCAAAGTCCACGGGGCGCTGCTGCTCGCGATCATTCGACGCCCGCGTCCAGGTCGTAGTAACGATACTCCCGGCTCACCGCCCGTGTTCACGGTTTGCGCTGTCTCCCAGGCAATTTGGGAGCAGATTGCATTATCCCGGCAGGCGTAGGCTTACCTCACCGCACAAGCGGTCTGTTTACGTTGTCCCATAAGGGCATTCACCCAGCGACGCCGATCGACGTCGAAAGCGTCTCATGCAGTGGGTGGTTCGAGCCGGTCTCGTCGTGCAGAGCCTGCGCGGTGTGCACACGGATTGGTCCCATCATGGCCGAACGGCCACGCGCCCCGCGATAGTGCTGATATCATTCCACGACGGTCCGGTATTCAAGGCTGCGGCAAGGCCAGCAGGAAAGGTGGAGTCCGGATCGTCAATTCACTCAATGTGATGCCTATTTCTAGTCGATCGTTTTCACGTAATCGGAACTCGCAGATTCCCGTGCGGACGTCGCGGGTGATCCGGCGATTGATCTCGTCGCGAACGCTCGATACCGAGATCGCCCGGGCGATCCATTTGCCGGGGGGTAAGCAGCCCATACTGAACGTCCCCTGGTTGGGAACGACGAGTAATGCGACGGCCGATGTCAGCGGGTTTGCCGCCGAGAAGATGCTCATATATCTGCGGCACATCGGAGCCGCGCCCGGATCAAGTAATTTGCCGCGCAGTAACGGCGTGCTGGATTCTCTGCCACAGTCCGCGTGCTGCTCGGACCAGCGCAACGGAACCTGCTCGCCACGGACGTAGCGGCGATACTGCGACGGACTCAATCCGACGGCTTTGGTGAACTGCGACGTGAATGTCCCATAACTGAGATATCCGACGGTATAGGATATGTCGGAGACCTTCATCGAGGTGGATGCCAATAACTTCTTGCTGCGCGCCAGGCGGATCGCGGCGAGAAACCGGACCGGGGACCAGCTGGTTTCGGCGCGGAACCGCCTGACGAAGTAGAACTTGCTGCATTGTGCGACGTCGGCGAGGTCATCGAGAGTAACCTGCTGCCCACAGTTTTCCCACATGTACTTGATGCTGTCAGCGATATGATCGGACACGAACTCTCCAAACTCACAACAATCCAGGATGCCTGAGCCGGTGGCAGCAGAAGTACCCTTCGCAGTCGTTCGACCGTGAATTAGCTGCGAAATAGCGACTGTGCTCGAGCAACGATACGCGCCGCTGCCGCTGATGTGGAACTGACCGGCCGCCTCTGGCACCGAGGTGGAACCATTCAGATGTCGCTGCCAAGGCCGCACGCCATTACGAAAATGTCAGGGGCCCTTCGGCTGCGGGATGAACGCTTAAGTGAAGCCGTCGATTCCGCAGGGGAGGTTGCAACTCTCCTCGGTACCCCCTTCCCCCGTAGCCCCGGAGCCCCGACGCAAGCCCCATAGCCCCGATGCAGCGAGACACGCGAAGGGAGTGCCCGACGGTGACTCACTTCGCCACCGCGATTGATTGATGCAACTGGACGGTAGAATACTTCTATTTCGTAGATTGAGCAACGAGGAAGAAGCCCCAGACGCGCTCAGATGGCAACCTAGAGTGCAGGTTCCGTGAAGGAGGGCTTCAGATGGTCTCCGCATTGGGAGTGCTGCGCCGAAAGATCTTCACACCGAACGCGCGGCAGGCATCGCTGAAGGTTCGCGGCTTTCCCGCTCGCAATCCACACGCCGCGGCATGCCTCGAGACGGCAGGCGCGACGTTCCTCGAGGGATTCGGTGTCGCCGCCGAGCGCGGCACGGCGGCGGAGGCGGCCGCGGTGTTGTCCGAAATAGAAAGCAACCGAAGAGGTTTCGCGTTCGAAGGCGCCGCGATGGCGCTGGCGATCCGCGACGGGCTGCCGATCGGCCACAACCATCACGTGGCCGACTTCATCACGGCGGCCGGTGAACACCTCTACATGATCTATGTCGGCGTCGGCTGGGCATTGGCCAGACTGCCGCGGCCGCTGCACCGTGCGGCGCTGACCGGCACCACCGATCCGGTGCTGTTGTGGCTTGCGTTGGACGGCTACGGATTTCACCAGGCCTATTTCCATACCGATCGCTACGTAAAACAGCAGTATGTCGATTCCGCCCCGCCGATCGTGACGACGCGGCACCCGGATTACGTGCCCCACGCGATCGATCAGGGCATCGGGCGCGCGCTGTGGTTCGTCTCCGGCGCCGATCCCGCGGCCGCGTGCACGATGATCAACGGCTTCGCGCCGGACCGGCGCGCGGACCTGTTCGCCGGACTCGGCCTGGCGGCGACCTACGCCGGCGGCGCCACCGAGAGCGAGCTCGCCGCGCTGCGCGACCAGTCCGCGGCCTACCGCGAGCACATCGGCCAGGGCGCGACATTCGCCGCCGAGGCACGGTCCCGCGCCCGCGTCGTGCAACCCGGCACCGCGACGGCATTAGCGATTCTCACTGGTCAGCGGGTCGAGGACGCGTCCTCGCTCGCGATAGAGACCCGGCCCGCGGAGGCGACGATCGACGGCCGCGCCGGCTTCGAGGTCTGGCGCGAACGCATCCGGCGACGGTGCCTGACCGCGCAACCCCACGACCCGCCCATTTCATCGGACACGGAAACTACCGCAAAGGCAGAATCATGAAAGCCCGAATGAAAGCCCTCGCGCCGACGATCGGCGCGGTGGCGTTGCTGGCATCCGCCTTTCTGGTGGCGCAGGCCCAGGTCGCCACCGATGATCCGGCCGACGTGGCGCGGGACTACAAGCTCGAGTCCATGGCGATAGCCATGCCCCCCGGATACGACCAGGTGCCGACGAAAACCGTGCGCGAGGTGAACCCGGACTATCAGAACATCCGCTCCTGGATCTCCTCGGTCGGCGCCTCGATCGCGATCAACGATCTGGTCGGACACGGGCGCTCCGACGGCATGTGCCTGGTCGACACCCGGACCGACTCGGTGATCGTGACCTACACCCCGACCGCGCCGCAGGCGGACCGCTTCACGCCGTTCGCGCTCCGGCCGGACCCGATCACCATGGATCCGACGATGGCGCCGATGGGTTGTGCCCCAGGCGATTTCAACGGTGACGGCGGAATGGACCTGCTCGTCTACTACTGGGGACGAACACCGATCATGTTCCTGCACCGCGGCGAGGCAGCCGGTCCGGCGCCGGCCTACACCCCGGTCGAGGTGATCCCCTCCGGCGACAACGGAGATCAGTACCACGGCGAGCGCTGGAACACCAACGCCGTCTCGATCGCCGACTTCGACGGTGACGGACATCCCGACATCGTCTTCGGAAACTATTTCCCGAATTCCGGCGTCCTCGATCCGAACGGTCATCCAGATGTCGTCATGAACGACTCGATGTCGAATGCGAAAAACGCCGCGGGCGAGCGAGTATTCCGGTGGATCGGCAACGACCCGTCCGGCCGTCCGCGATACGCCGAACAGAAGGACGCGATTCCGGTAGGCGTCTCCACCGGCTGGACGTTGGCGATCGGCGCGGGCGATCTGACCAGCGATCTGCTTCCCGAACTCTATGTCGGCAACGACTTCGGCCACGACCATCTGCTGTACAACCAGTCGACGCCGGGCGCCATCCGATTCACCACGGCGACCGGTAACCGAACCTGGACCGACCCCAAGTCCTTCGTTCTCGGTAACGACTCCTTCAAAGGCATGGGCGTCGATTTCGCCGATATGTACAATCGCGGAAAATTCGACATGCTGGTCAGCAATATCACCACCGCGTGGGGAATTCAGGAAAGCAATTTCGTCTGGCGCAACGATACGTCCGCACCCGACGCCATGCGGAACGAGCTCGCCGCCGGCCACGCGCCGTTCTCGCAGCAGGCGCAGCAACTCGGGCTGGCGTGGACCGGCTGGGGCTGGGACATGAAGGCCGCCGACCTGCGCAACTCCGGGACCCTGAACGTGCTGCAGACCGCCGGATTCGTCAAGGGCGACGGCGGCAACCGGTGGCCCTGGCTGCAGGAGCTCGCGACCACCAACGACGTCATACTCCACGACCCCGGCATGTGGCCGCGGGTGATCCCCGGCGACGACATCGCGGGCGGGCACCCGATGGCGCTGTACGCCAAGGGCGGCGACGGCAAGTACGTCGACATCACCGCGCAGGCCGGGACCGACGCGGCGATACCGACGCGCGGGGTGGCCATCGGCGACACCACCGGCACCGGCGTCCTCGATTTCGCCGTCGCCCGCCAGTGGGGACCGCCCGCGTTCTTCGCGAATCAGTCTCCGGGCCTGGGCAATTCGCTGGAACTGCGGCTGTATCGACCGGCGCAATCGGCCACCGGAAAGGCGACCGTCGGGCAGCCCGCCTACAACGCGGCCGTCACCGTGCGCACCGCCGACGGCCGGACCACGCGCAGCCAGCTCGACGGCGGCAGCGGGCACAGCGGCAAACGCAGCTTCGACGTCCACTTCGGGCTCGGCGACGCCCGCACCCCGGTCTCCGCCGACATCGAGTGGCTCGACACCGCCGGTGTCCCACACCACCAGACACTGCAGCTGGCGCCCGGCACGCACGCGCTGATGCTGACCGACAAGGCCACCGAAATCACCGAGGGGATCACCGCGCCATGACTCTGCTCAATTGGAAACGAACCCCGCGCGCCCGGCGATCCGCCACCAACGGCGCGCCACCCACCAACGGCGCACCGTCCGCCAATGGCGCACCACCCACCAACGGCGCACCGTCCGTCAATGGCACACCGTCCACGAACGGCGCCCCCACGACCAACGGCGCACCGTCCACCACCAACGGCGCGCCGCCCAGCAATAAACAGCCCGCCGCACCCGTAAAAGACGTGCGATACCTCGCCCTGCGCAATTTCGCCGTCTCGCTCACCGTCCTCAATATCATCGGCTACACCCTGCTCGGCTTCGAACAGCCGCCGCTGTGGCCCATTCTGGCGGTGGCGACGGCCTACGTGACCGACCTCGTTTTCGAGTCCATCGCCGCGTGGTCGCGCGACACCACACCGCGATTCCTGGGTAATGGCGCCCGCGGCGTGTACGAATTCCTGCTGCCGGCCCACATCACCGCCATCGCGGTGAATATGCTGCTCTACGCCAACAATCAATTCTGGCCGGTGCTGTTCGCCGTGGTCGCCGCGATCACCAGCAAATACGTTTTCCAGGCTCCGTTCGGCGGCCGGATGCGCCATTTCATGAACCCGTCCAATTTCGGGATAACGATGGCGCTGCTGTTCTTCAGCACCTGGATCAGCATCGCGCCGCCCTACGAATTCGGCGAGAACATCAACACGATGTTCCGAATCGCGGTCCCGCTCGTGCTCCTCGTGGCGGGTTCGGTGATCAACGCCACCCTCGTCGGCCGGATACCGCTGATCGTCGGCTGGCTCGGTGGCTTCGTGATCCAGGCCATCGTCCGGCACGCGGTGTTCGACGTCGCCCTGGTCGCCGCGCTCGGCACCATGACCGGCACCGCGTTCATCCTGTTCACCAACTACATGATCACCGACCCCGGCACCACGCCGTTCCCGGCCCGGCGCCAGTTCATGTTCGGCGCCGCGACCGCGACCGTGTACGGACTGATGATGGCCGTCAACATCGTGTACACGTTGTTCTTCGCCCTCACGCTCGTCTGCGCGATCCGCGGGATCTACGCCTGGCTCTCGACCTGGGCCAAGGCCGCCCGGCACCGGGCCGAGGAACGCCGGAGCGCGGAGCAACTCCCGGTGCTGTCCCCCGCCCCGCTACCCACGACGCAGCGAGCATGACCGATGGCTGGACTTGCGATCGTAGGCATGGCGTGCCGGTTTCCGGACGCCGCGAACCCGGCTCAACTGTGGGACAACGTCCTCGCCCGCAGGCGCGCGTTCCGGCCGATCCCCGCCGCCCGGTTGAACCCGGCCGACTATTACGCGAGTGACCCCGCGGCGGCCGACCGCCACTACGCGACGCACTCGGCGGTCATCGAGGGCTGGACGTTCGATCGGGCCCGGCATCGGGTGGGCGCCAACACTTTCCGGTCCACCGATGTCGCCCACTGGCTCGCCTTGGACACCGCCGCGGCCGCGCTCGCCGACGCCGGCTTCCCGGCCGGAGAAGGCTTGGACCGCAGGCGAACCGGCGTCATCCTCGGCAACACGCTCACCGGCGATATGACGCGCGCGACGGGTATGCGGCTGCGTTGGCCGTACGTGCGTCGCACGTTGGCCGGCGCGCTGCACCGCAAAGGCTGGGCCGCGGCGGATATCGCCGAGTTCCTCGACGAGTACGAGGCGGACTACAAGGCGCCGTTCCCGGCGATCACCGAGGACACCCTGGCCGGCGGCCTGGCGAACACGATCGCCGGGCGCATCTGCAACCACTTCGATTTCGGCGGCGGCGGCTTCATCATCGATGGCGCCTGCTCGTCGTCGCTGCTATCGATCGCGCAGGCCGGCGACGCCCTGGTCGCCGGGCACATCGACGCCGCGGTGGTCGGCGGGGTCGACATCTCCATCGACCCGTTCGAACTGGTCGGCTTCGCGAAGACCGGCGCCCTGTCCACCTCGGAGATGCGCGTGTACGACGAACGCTCGAACGGCTTCTGGCCGGGCGAGGGCTGCGGAATCCTCGTGCTGCAGCGCCAAGAGGACGCGATCGCGCGGTGCGCGCGGATCTACGCGACCATCGCCGGCTGGGGCATCTCCTCGGACGGTCGTGGCGGAATCACCCGGCCCGAACGCAACGGCCACCTGCGGGCCATCGAACGCGCGTACCGCATGGCGGGTTTCGGCATCGACACGGTCGACTATCTCGAAGGCCACGGCGCGGGCACCGCGGTCGGCGACCGCACCGAGCTCGGCGTGTTCAACGCGGCCGTCGCCGCGCGCGACGCGGACCTGCCCCCGGTGGCGATCGGATCGATCAAGGCCAATATCGGCCACACGAAGGCGGCGGCCGGCATCGCGTCGCTCATCAAGACCACGCTCGCCGTGCACCACGGCACCATTCCGCCGATCACCGGCACCGACCGGGCCAATCCGGCGCTCACCGGCGGAGAGAGCCGACTTCGCTTGCCGGACAGGGCAATTCCATGGCCCGGCGAGGAACATCGGTCCACCGGTGTGCGGCCCCGGCGTGCCGGGGTCTCGTCGCTGGGCTTCGGCGGCATCAACGCCCATGTCGTGCTGGAGAGCCGACGGCCGGCCCGCGCGCTGTCGCGCACGGCCAGTACCCGTTTGGCGCGCAGCGCCCAGGATGCGGAGCTGTTCATCCTGTCGGCGGCGACACCGCTCGAGCTGGCGGACAGGCTACGCGCGGTCGCCGCGCTCGCGGCGCGCTGTTCGTTCGCCGAACTCGGCGATCTGGCCACCGAATTGACGCGCGTCGACTCGCGACTGCCGATCAAGGCGGCGGTGGTCGCCGCCGACCAGCGACAGGCCGCCGACCGGTTGACCGAGCTGGCCGAGGCCCTCGCGGCCGGCGAACGACATCGCTTCGCGCCCGGCGCCGGCCAATTCCTCGGCGCGGACATGGGCGCCGCCCCGCGCATCGGGCTGATGTTTCCCGGCCAGGGCGCGCCCGGCCACGGCGACGGCGGCGCGCCCGCTCGCCGCTTCGCCGTCGTCGCCGATCTGTACCAGCAGGTGGGCGTTCGCGCCGAGGGCAAGGCGACCGAGGAGGCGCAGCCGCGCATCGTGACGGCCTCCCTCGCCGGATTGCGCGTGCTCGACTCCGTCGGCATGAACGTCGTCGGCTGCGTCGGGCACAGCCTGGGCGAGTTGACCGCGCTCTACTGGGCGGGCGTGTTCGACGAGATCGAGCTCGTGCGCATCGCGGAGTTCCGCGGCAAGGCCATGCACGCCGCCGCCGTGGACGAACCCGGCACCATGGCGACGATCTTCGCGGCCGCCGACCAGGTCGCGACCCTGTTGAACGGCAGCCCCGTGGTGATCGCCGGCTACAACGGTCCGAAGCACACCGTGATCGCGGGCCCGACCAACGCCGTCGACGCGGCACTGGTGAGCGCGCGCGCAGCCGGACTGCAAGGCCGAAACCTGTTGGTGTCGCACGCTTTTCACTCACCGCTGGTCGGCCCGGCGGCCCACGCCTTCCGCCGCTACCTCGACGAGATCGAACTCGGCAACGTCAAGCGGACCGGCCTGTTCTCCACCGTCACCGCGGGCCCGCTGGAGCCCGGCTGCGCCGTCGCCGATCTGCTCGAGCGCCAGGTGCACACGCCGGTCCGGTTCGCCGCCGCGTTGTCCCAGCTCGCGGAGACCTGCGATCTGCTCGTCGAGGTCGGTCCCGGCGCGACGCTGTCGGCCCTCGCCGCCGATGTCTGCCCGGGTGTGCCGGTGGTCGCGATGGAGACCGACGGCGACTCCGTCGCCGGGATCCTGCGCACCCTCGCCGCCTGCTATGTCCTCGGCGCCCATCCGGACCTCGACGGTTTCGCCGCCGAACGCTTCAACCGGACGATCCCGCTCGACAAGCGGTTCGACTTCATCGAAAGCTTCTGTGAGAACGCGCCGAACGACTCCTTCCTCCCCCGAGCGCGGGCCATCGAGCACGGCGTAGCCGAGCAGGCCGACCCGCCCGATCCGGCCTGGGCCGAGGAGACCTCGTCCCTGCCGACCTTGCAGCGACTGATCGCCGAGCGCGTCGAACTCCCGCTCGAGGGCATCACCCCTGAAACCCGTCCGCTGGACGACCTGCATCTGAGCAGCATCACCATCACCCAATTGGTCTCCGACGCAATGAAATTGCTGGGGACCGAGATTCCGGCGCCGACCACCAACGTCGCCACGGCGACGATCGCGGAGCTCGCCGAGGCGATCGACGACCTCGCGCAGACGGCCCGCAGCGACGCGCCCGCGAAGGCGGCCGACGAGCTGACCGGCGTGGACATCTGGGTGCGGCCGTTCACCGTCGACCTGGTCCTCGCACCGATGCCGCCGGTCACCGACCGCGGCGACGAGCCGGGTCGGTGGCGGGTGTTCGCACCGCAGGACGATCCGTTCGCCGCGGCCCTGCGGCACCGGCTCGACACCGCCGGCCTCGGCGACGGGGTGATCCTGAGACTCGGTCCGGCGAACGCCGAATCAGTCGAAAACGCCGCCGAGCGTATGCTTTCCGCGGCTCGAGCGGCGATCGAGACCGGATCTCGCCTGGTCGTCGTCGACGACGGCAGAGACGCGGCCGCGCTGGCCAAGACGGTGCACCTGGAGGCGCCCGCCGTCCGCACGACCGTCGTCCACGTGACCGACGACCTGGCCCCCGAGCACTTCGCGCGACTGGCCTGCGCCGATATCGCCGCGACCACCACCTTCCGGGAAATCCACTACGATCGCGCGGGCAACCGCACCCAGCCGGTACTTCGCGAACTGCCGCTGGCCGCCGCCGATCTGCCGGTCGACGCGACCGATGTGGTCGTCGTGACCGGCGGGGTGCGTGGCATCGCCATCGAATGCGCTGTCGCGCTGGCCAGGCAGACGGAGTGCATGCTCGCGGTCATCGCGCGCAGCCCCGCCGACGATCCCGACATCGCCGCGAACATGGCGCGGCTGCGCGAATCCGGTGTCGCCGCACACTATTACACCGCCGACGTGACCGACCGGGAGCAGATCGCCGACGCGCTGGCCACGATCCGTCGCGAGCTCGGCGAGGTCACCGGCGTCCTGCACGGCGCGGGCGTCAACACCCCGGCGGCGATCGGCTCGCTGACCGGCGACCAGGTGGCGAGCACGATCGCCCCCAAGGTCGACGGCCTGCACAACCTGCTCGAGTCGCTCCGGCCGGCCGAGCTCCGGCTGGTCGTCGGCTTCGGCAGCATCATCGGCCGGGCCGGGCTGCGCGGGGAAGGGCATTACGCGGTCGCCAACGACTGGCTGCGCGGCGCCATCGATACCCTCGCCGACGAGCTGCCGACCTGCCGGTGCGTCACCATCGAGTGGTCGGTGTGGGCCGGAACGGGGATGGGCGAACGGCTCGGCGTGCTGGATTCCCTTGTGCGCGAAGGCATCGAGCCGATCCCGACCGACCTGGGGGTCGAGCTCATGCTCGATCTGCTCCGCACGCCCGCGTGCCCGAGCAGTGTGGTCGTGATCGGCAGGACCGGCGGCCTGCCCACGCTCCGATTCGACGAGGTCGAGCTGCCACTGCTGCGTTTCCTGGAGCGTCCGCGCCTGCATGTCCCCCGGATCGAGCTGCTCGCCGACGCCGACCTGTCGACGGCGACCGACCCCTACCTCGCCGATCATCGATTCTCCCGCGACGCGCTGTTCCCCGCGGTGATGGGAATGGAGGCGATGGCGCAGGCGGCCACCGCGCTGTTCGGCGAGCAGCACCCGGTGCAGCTGCACGATCTCGAGTTCCTCCGGCCGATCGTCGCGGCACCGGACGGCGTCACGACGATCCGGGTCGCCGCCCTGCGATCCGGCGACAGCGTCCGGGTGGCGATCCGGTCGAATACCACCGCATTTCAGATCGACCATTTCCGCGGCGTCTGCCGGCAGGCCCGGCAGCGCACCGACGGGGCGGCGGTCGGCGCGGCCCCCGCCGTACCGGCATCGGCGACCGAGCCGCTGCGGCGACTCGTCGAGTTCGCGCACACCGCCGCCACGGCGACCACCGGACTCGGCCTGGCCGTCGACACCGACTTCTACGACCGAATCATGTTCCACGGACCCATGTTTCGCTCGGTGGAGGACTACCATCACCTTTCCGCCCGGCAGTGCGTTGCCCGGATCCGCGTCGGCGACGAACGCTGGTTCTCCCCGATGCTGCCGCAGTCGCTCGTGCTGGACGACCCGGCGGCGCGCGACGCGTTCATGCACGCCATCCAGGTCTGCGTGCCCGACTCGACGCTGCTGCCGTCCAAAGTGGCTCGCGTGCTGTCTCTTCCGGTCGCGCCCGGCGTCCGGACGGTCGTGCTGGCCGCGCGCGAACGGTCCCACGAACAGTCGACCTACATCTACGACGTCATCGTGCGCGACGAGAGCGGCGCGGTCGTCGCGATCTGGGAGGCGCTCGAACTCACCGCCGTCGCACCGATCGCGGCGTCGTCCGGGTGGACGCCGGAGTTGCTCGGTCCACACCTGCAGCGGCGACTCGATTCCTTGCTGTCCTGGCCGGTTCAGCTGGCGATCGTGCGCGACCGGCCGACGCCCGTCGCCGAGCCCGACCTGCGTATCTCGGATCGTCGTGCGGCGAGCAGGCACGCGCTGACCGCCGCACTCGGCCGCGCGGCGGCCGTTAGATACCGGCCCGACGGGCGCCCGGAGATACCGGACGGACACGCGAGCTTCGCCCACGGCGCCGGGCTCACCGTCGCCGTGGTCGCCCCCTGCCCGGTCGGCTGCGATCTCGAGCCGGTCCGCGAGCGCACACCGGCGCAGTGGGCCGACCTGCTGGGCAGCTCGGGTGTCGCGCTAGCACGGCTGTGCGGCGAGGCCGCGGGCGAGTCGTTCGATACCGCCGCGACCCGGGTCTGGAGCGCGCGCGAGGCGGTGACCAAACTCGGAAGCACGGTCACCAGAGCGCGATTGACCCTGGACGACCGTTCCGCCGCGGGCGGATGGCTGGCCCTGCGGCACGGCAGCGAGGTGGTCTGGTCCTTCAGCACCACCGTGACATCACCGGTCGCCCCGCAGCCGATCGTGTTCTCGGTGACCGAGAAAGGTTGAGACGTGCGCTCTTACGAAATCTCCCACACCGTCGGCTTCGAGGAGACCAACCTCGTCGGCAACGTCTACTTCGTGCACTACTTTCGCTGGCAGGGGCGCTGCCGGGAGATGTTTCTGATGGAGCACGCGCCCGACGTGCTCGACGAGATACACCGGGATCTCAAGCTTTTCACGATCAAATGCGAGTGCGAGTACTTCGCCGAACTGACCGCGTTCCAACGCCTCACCATCCGGATGACCCTGGTCGACCTCACGCAGACGCAGATCGAGTTCGAGTTCGCCTTCCTCGACGTCGGCGACCAGACCGGGGCCGAGCACCTGGTGGCGCGCGGTCGGCAACGAGTCGCGTGTATGCGCGGCAATGGAACACGGGTCGAGCCGACCCGGGTCCCCGAGAGCCTGCGTCGCGCGCTCGAGCCCTACGCCGAGCCCGGCCACCTGGGAAACGACATGCGCGCCCTCGCCGGCCGCAGGGCCGACTGAACCATGGCCGATCAGCTGACGGCGGCCGCCTGCGTCGTCGAGGTGAGCTCGAGGTCGAGCAAGGTGAGGCAGCGCGACAGCGCGGTGGAATCACCGCTGACCGTCAGATTGCCGGACAGCATCGCGTCGAGGATGCCGACCTGCTCGGTGCCGATGCGGATGAAGGTCTCCGGGTCGCAGGTGACGACGAGCGCCGGTTCCTCCGGCGGAGACCCGTCGACCACGCGAGCGGTGTGGTTCTCGCACAGCACATGGAACAGCTCGTCGCCGATGCGGAACTCGTACGCCTCGTCCACCTCGGGCGGTGGCCCGACGGTGATCATCGCCTCCAGCGCCAATCGTCCCCACTCGGCCCGGACGAGTCCGTCCTGTTCGTAGGAGGAGATGTGGGACAGGCCCCACGACGCCAAGCCGATGATCACCGGCCGCAGCGCCTCACCGCTGGGCGTCAGCCGGTACTGGACACCGCGGCCGTCACCGGAGACGGCCTCGCGCTGGATCACCCCGTGTTCGGTGAGCATCTGCAATCGCGCCGCGAGCAGGTTCGGCCCGATGCCGACCAGCGTCTCCTCGAGCAGTTGGTTGTATCGCTTCGGACCTGTCATGAGATCGCGAATTATCAGCAGGGTCCAGCGCTCGCCGACCAAATCCAGCGCGGCCGCGACTGCGCACAGCTGCGCGTATCGCTTCGTTCCCATGTGAGCACCTCTGGTCTCAGGTCACTACAACTTAACTAGTGACATAGATACTACGTTAAGTGTTTCCCTTCGCGAGCCGCGGCTAACCTACCGACGGTCAGTATCTTTCGAGCTAACGGTCCGGCAGCGGCGGCGCAGAACCCCGCCACGCGAACCGGACCATCTGGAAATAACGCTGCGACGCGGGGAGGTGGTGGCAACCCGCCCAGCCAGGCCGAACTCCGCCCTGGTTGCGGCGCCACCCATGGACGGGTTGATCACGCGTCGCCCGACAGCCTGCAGCACATCTTCGCCATGTTGGTATTCGAAACTATAGCGATCTGTCCTGAGTCTACTCCCGCAACGGACCGCCGAGGATCGAGCCGATGTCTCGGTCGCACACCGAACTCACGACGCCACCGCCGCACTCTTCAATCGACTCGCCGCCGCGAGGTGAGCCGGCGACGTGCCGCAACATCCGCCGATGATGTCCAGGCCGTAGTCGGCGCACCACCGCGCGGCCAGTTCCGCGAACTCCTCGGGAGTCAACCCCGGCGGCACGAAGCGATCGACGTGTTCGCGGGCCACCAGGCCGGTCCTGTCCTCGATGTTCGGATAGGCGCCGATCAACCCCGCCCGGCCGCGGCAGAGCACCTTCAGCGCCACCTCCGTGCCGCGCAGCGAGGTGCAGTTGACGAGAACGGCCTCGGCGCCGTCGCGCTGCACCGCGTGGACCGCGCCGGTCACCGGCTCCCCGGACAGCAGCGTCGCGTCGTCCGCGCAGACGAACGACACCCAGGCCCGCCCGCCCGCGGCGAGCACCTGCTCCAGCGCGATCCTGGCCTCCCGGATGGTGTTCATCGTCTCGATCAGGAACAGGTCCACCCCGGCCCGCGAGAGCTCGCGCACCATCCAGCCGTGCTCGGCGCGCAGTTCCTCGTCGGAGGGCACCAGATCCGGCCGATAGCAGTCTTCGACGGGGGCGATCGAGCCGGCGATCCGCGCGTCGAGCCTGCGGGCGTTCTTGCGCGCGGCGCCGGCCACGCCCACGGCCGCGTGCACCATCCACGCGAGGCCACGGTCGTCGAGCTTGGTTTGCCGCAGGGCGCGCAGGTTCGCGCGGAAGGTGTTCGCGGTGATCACCTGCGCGCCCGCGGCGAGATACGCCTCGTGCACCGACTGGAGCACCCCGCGATTCGCGTCCGTGAGCAGGGCCCCGGTCGTCCACCACGGCGGGCGCACCGACAACCCGGCGCGTTGCAACTCACTCGCGTTGCCGCCGTCGAGCAGCAGGACTCTCTGGTTATCAAGGGAATTCGTCATCAGTCACCTTCCAGCGCAGTCGTCAGATCCTCGAGGAGATCGGCCGGGTCCTCGATCCCGACCGAGAGCCGAATGAGGTCATCGGTGATTCCGGCCGCGTGCCTGACCGCGCGCGGTATCGGTCGGTGCGTCATCAGCGCCGGGCACTCGATCAGCGACCGCACGCCGCCGAGGCTCACCGCGCAGGCGAACAATCGCGTTCTCGCCATGAGCTTTTCGGGGTCGCCGCGGTAGCGGAAGCTGACGATCGAGCCGGGGCCCGACATCTGGCGATCGGCCAGGCGATGCTGGGGATGCGACGGCAGGCCGGGGTAGCGCACGTCGGTGACGGCGGGATGGTCGCGCAACTCCTCGGCGATCGAGCGCGCGGTGGCGGTCTGGCGGGTGACGCGCAACGACAGCGTCTTCACGCCGCGGTGCACCAGATAGCAGTCCAGGCCGCCGGGTACGCCGCCGGTCACCGTCCGGTGGTCGACGAAGCCGGCGTGCAGATCCTCGTCGTCGCACACCAGCGCGCCGCCGAGCACGTCGGCGTGGCCCGCGATGAATTTGGTTGTGCTGTAAAGGCTTACGTCCGCACCGAGATCCAGGGGGCGTTGCAGGGCCGGGCTGGCGAAGGTGTTGTCGACCACCACCACCGCGCCCCGCGCGTGGGCCAACCGGCTGACCTCGGCCACGTCGGTGATCTTCAGCAGCGGGTTGCTCGGCGTCTCCACCCACACCATCGCGGTGTCCGCCGCCAGCGCGCGCCGCGCCTCGGCCGGATCGCTCAGATCCGCGTAGTCGACGCGGATCCCGTAGCGACCCAGCGTCGAGAACAAGGCGTAGGTACCGCCGTACACGTCGTCGGAGGACACCACCCGCTGTCCGGACGACAGGCCGGCCAGCATCGTCGTCGCGGCCGCCTGTCCGGAGGAGAAGACCGCGCAGCATCGCGCGTCCTCCAGCGAGGCCAGACACTCCTCCAGGGCCTCCCTGGTGGGGTTCTCGCCACGAGAGTAGAACAGCCGCAACGGTTCCTGCGCGAAGCGGTCGTAGGTGGTGGCGACGTGGATCGGCGGCACGACGTCGCCGGTGCCGGGCGACGGGCGCTGGCCACTGTGCACGAGCCTGGTATCGAAGCGCATGACGATCAGCCGACCGGCGCGACGGCCCGCAGCAGCAAGGTCTTGCTCGGCAGGGCGACCTGCCCGCCGGACGTGTGGTAGGGCGCGACGGCCTCGCCCACCGCCGCCCAGGTCTCCGGATCGTCGGCGCTGCCGAACTTCTCCCGCAGCATGGTCTTCAGGCCGGGCGGGATGACGACCTTGCTGAATTCGATGTAGCGCCGGGGGGATTCGAGCACGAACGGAGCCTCGAAGGAGCTCACCTCGGTGTCGCCGAAACCGGCCTCGGCCAATTCGGCGGTGACCACGTCCGGGTCGCCCATGCTGAACGGCCCCGGCGCCCCCGGCGGCGCGGGCGGCAACTCTAGCCGTCTACTGAGCACCTGGAAACTGAGGGACATCATGGGCGCCACCGACCCCGGACCGGCCCACACAGCGGCGGCGAGCACACCACCCGGTGCCAGCACCCGCGCCAACGTCCGGAACATCTCGACGCGATCGACCGCGAACATC
>NZ_BAGH01000186.1 GCF_000308715.1 Nocardia tenerifensis NBRC 101015 | reverse complement strand
CGGCCTGCGGGTCGCGTCCGTGGTCGGCGGCGCGCCGATCCGGCGGCAGGCCGAGCGGCTCGCGCGCGGCGTCGACCTGTTGATCGCCACGCCGGGGCGGCTCGCCGATCTGATCGCGCAGGGTTCGGCGGCGCTCGACGACGTGCGGATCACCGCGCTGGACGAGGCCGACCACATGGCCGACATGGGGTTCCTGCCGCAGGTCACCAAGCTGCTCGATCAGACGCCGAAAGACGGTCAGCGTCTGCTGTTCTCGGCCACGCTGGACGGCGAGGTGGACAAGCTCGTCCAGCGCTACCTGCGCGCGCCCGTCACGCACTCCACCGCCCCCGCGTCCGCCTCCGTCACCACCATGACGCACCACCTGCTCTACGTGCGCGACAAGCTCGCCAAGCGCGCCGTCGCCGCCGAGATCGCCGCCCGCGACGGACTCACCATCATGTTCGTCCGCACCAAACACGGCGCCGACCGCCTCGCCAAGCAGCTGCGCGGCGCGGGCATTTCCGCGGGCGCGCTGCACGGCGGCAAGGCGCAGAACAACCGCACCCGCACCCTCGCCGCCTTCGCCGACGGTTCCGTCCCCGTGCTGGTCACCACCGACGTGGCCGCCCGCGGGATCCACGTCGACAACATTTCTCTTGTGGTGCACGTGGATCCGCCGGCCGAACCGAAGGCTTACCTGCATCGCGCCGGGCGTACCGCGCGGGCGGGTGAGGACGGGGTCGTGGTCACGCTAGTGATGGACGAGGAGCGGCGCGAAGTGGAGGCGATGACCCGGAAGGCCGGGGTCGAGATCGTCGGGATCGAAGTACGTCCCGGCGACGCGCGGTTGATCGAGATCACCGGCGCACGTCGACCCTCCGGCATCCCTGTCGCAGCTCCCGCACCGCCGGAACAGCCTGGGGCAGAACGGAAGACGTCCGGTAGTCGGCGACGAGGTGGAGCCGGGCGACGGACGGCCGAGCCGCGCGGCGGAGGTGCGCCGGTGCGGGCGGAGCATG
>NZ_BAGH01000187.1 GCF_000308715.1 Nocardia tenerifensis NBRC 101015 | reverse complement strand
CCGCGCCCTTCGCGGCCACCTCCGCGCTCCTCGGCGGTGCGCTGGGCCTCGTGGTCGGGCTGCCGTTCGTGCCGGTGGGCATCGTCGCCGGGCCCATGCTCGGGGCGTCCTTCGGCGCGGCCGTGATCACCGTGCCCGCGGCGGCGCTCGGCGCGGCGGCCGGTGCGGCCGTGGGCGCGGTCAACGCGTTCAACGCCCCCTCGCGGGTCGTCGGCGACTGACCGGATCGGCTCCACGAGGGTGGGAGCCCGACGACATTGTCGGGTTCCCACCCTTTGTCTTTTCTCCCGCGCGACGACGGGCTACACCTTCGGGTGACGGCCGCCACCCCAACGCTTTTCGGTTCGGCGCGTCGTCTTCGGCGAGTCTTCTAAGCTTCAAGATCAGCGCAACACGGCAGCAACCAAACGCTCAGCGGGCGACGAGGACCGGGCTCGTCCGGGTCAGCAGGGTTCCGCCCGCCGCCAAGGGAAGCCGGGTCTCGGCGAGGCCCGTGGTCGCCGCGGGTCGATCATCCGGGTAGCGCAGTTCGCTCTCCAGCGCGCGCGGCGCCGCGAGCGCGTCGTCCGCGGCCGAGCCCGCGCCGAGGGCCAGACGGTGTCGCAGCAGCGGGAGTTCGCCGAGATCGGCGATCAGGTCGCCGCGCCAACCGCCGCCGTTCTCACCGGCGCGGCCGATCTGCACGCGTTCGCGCAGCCGCAGCCTGGCGTCCGGGGCGAGCGCGATCGAGCTGACGGTGTGGTGTCGCGCGCCGCCCGCCACGATCGTCGGCTCCGGATCGAAGTCGAGCTCCGCCCCCTCGGCGATCTCGAAGTGCCAGCGCCCCACGGAGTCCGGCGTCGCCGCGCTCGGCAGGGCGATGGTGGCCGCGACCGAGCGCACGGTCAGCCGCGCGCCCGGACCGACCACGATGGTGATGTCGAGCTCGTCGCCGCCCAGCGGGGTCGCCGCGGTGCCGATGAAGTGCACCGTGTGCGGACCGGTGCGGCGGGCCGACAGCCCGCCGCTCGCGTGGATCTCCGGCAGCGCCGCGGCGCTCGCGACAATCCGGACCTCAGTGCGCAACAGCGGATTCGGTCCCGGCCAGCCGATCCTGCTCGGCCATGGCCCGCAGCTGCTCGCGCACCCAGGCGAGCACCTTCGTGGCGGCGGGGTCCTCGGTGAGCGAGATGAGCGCGGTCGGGCGGCCCTCGCGCACCTTCGCCGCGTCGCGCTCCATCACGCCGAGGTCCGCGCCGACCAGCGGCGCGAGGTCGGTCTTGTTGACCACGAGCAGGTCCGAAAAGGTCACGCCGGGACCGCCTTTGCGCGGTACCTTGTCGCCGCCCGCCACGTCGACCACGAAGATCTGCACGTCGATCAGGCCGGAGGAGAACGTCGCGGTGAGATTGTCGCCGCCGGACTCGACGAGGATCAGGTCCAGCGGCGGGTTCGCCGCGATCAGATCGTCGATGGCGTCGAGGTTCGCGGTGATGTCGTCGCGGATGGCGGTGTGCGGGCAGCCGCCGGTCTGCACGGCGGTGATCCGCTCGTCCGGCAGCACCGCGTGCCTGCGCAGGAAGTCGGCGTCCTCGGTGGTGTAGATGTCGTTGGTCAGCACGGCCAGCGAGAGCTCCTCGCGCAGTTGCCTGCACAGCGCGGCGACCAGCGCGGTCTTGCCGGAGCCGACCGGGCCGCCGATGCCGATGCGCAGCGCCTCGCCCGGCGTGCGCCGGCGCTTCGGCCGATCGTGGGTGTGGTCGTGCGGTTCACCGTCGATCAGGTGCGGTGGCATGGTGGCGCTCTCCTTCTTGGCGTGGAATCAGCTGGCGAACAGGGGCATGTCGCGGTGCAGATGGCGCTCGGCCAGCGCGTCCTGCAGCGGGTCGGACAGGCAGGCGAGGCCGTCGGCGGCCTCGGCGGCGATGCGGTCACACAGGTCGGCGAGGCGGAGCGTGCACTCCGCGATGGCGGCCGGGTCGAGCGCGAGCAGGCGCTGGGCGGCGGTGGCCGCGCCGGTCAGCGTGGTGTAGACGACCACGCCCGCGATCTCCCGCGGGGTGACCAGGCAGGCGGCGCCGACCATCCCGAACACGGTCGACAGATGCGGCCGCGCGCCGACCCGAGCCCAACCCTCTTGCGGCCAAAGCTGTTTCGCCAACC
>NZ_BAGH01000188.1 GCF_000308715.1 Nocardia tenerifensis NBRC 101015 | reverse complement strand
AGCACCGACGACAACCGCTGAGTCAACCACCGCTCGACCCCCTTCGCGGGCACCGCGACCACCTCCGCCGCGAACGGGTCGGGCAGCGGCGTGGCCAGCAGCCCGGCGAGTCCGTCCGCCAGTATGTCGGCGCGCTCGGCCCGGTGGATGTGCAGCGGCATCTGCGCCTCTCGGTCGGTGGCGGGCGGGAGCGGCGCGCGGTCGGCGAACCGAGCGGTTCGCGGCGCGGCGGTAGCCCGGGTGCGCGGACTCGGGCATGCGCCCCGCGCGCATCCCCCGGCCGGACGCGTCGGGCTTCGTGCACGTTTATACGCCAGTCACTCCCCGGCCACCCGACCACCCCGAAACAGTTCCGAACGGACTGTTTCGCGTTACCCCTGTGACTGGAGTGAAATGAACCACATAAGAACACATTCCTACGCCGTGTCCGCTCGGTTCCGAGCGCTCGATGTGCGACAGTGCTCAACCGGGGAGGACGAGAGAGCTGCACCGAAAGGCTGGTTCGCGTTCATGATTGCGATGGTGATTCCCCTGGTTCCGCGAGGCGGGTTCACAGTCCGCCGCGTAGGAGATCGCTGGGAGCTCGTCAACTCGCGAGGCTACGGCCGCACCGTCGTCCTACACTCCTGGCCGCGCGATCAGCACACCGAGGCATTCGAGCACTGCTACCGGCTCAACGGGCGCACGGTAGAGGAACTGCAGGCCGCGTTCCGCTGATCGGGCTGCGGGCGAAAGACACTGCGGGCGAAAAGCCCTGCGACACAAGCGCGCAACACGCCTAGCACACGCCGGTTCCGAGCTCAAGACGTGCGTCGGACGCGCCGATGTGCGATTGTGGTCCCTCGTGCGTCAACCCTCGCCCGCCACCCGGTCCGTTCCCCGCGTGGCCGCCTCCGCCTGTGTCCTCGCCGCCGCTGCGATCCTCATTCCCAGCGCGCCCACCCTGCTGCCGAACGCGGCCGCCGTGCCCCTAGCGCATACCAGCGGGTGCCTGGCCGGTTTCGACTGCGATATGAGCAATCGGATCACCCAGGTCGACCAGTACCTGTCCGGCCGCCCCGGCGTCACCGGTTACGTTGTGCGCGACCGGGTCTCCGGCGGCGTCTACGCGAATGCCAACGCGGAGAACGCGGTCTGGACCGCGTCGACGATCAAGCTGGCCATCGCCGAGGACCTGCTGAACCGGGCCAGGATCGGCGCGATCACCCTGACCCCGGAAGACCGCGGGGCGATGGAGCTGATGCTCGCCACGTCCAACGACCAGGCGGCCGACCGGCTCTGGATGAAGTACGGCGGGCTCGACCGGATGGCGTTCAACAACGCCTTCCGCGCCAACGGCATGAACACGCTCGTGCCGCAGCCGACCACCACCGCGCTGTTCCCGGACTGGTCGTTCCAGAAGTGCACCGCCGCCGACCTGGACCGGTTGATGGACAACATCCTCACCCGCATGCACCCCGACGACCGCGCCTACCTGCTCGACCGCATGCGCGCGGTCGACAGCAACCAGCACTGGGGCGTGTGGGGCGCGGGCCAGCAGATGCGGCCCGGTCTGAAGAACGGCTGGTCCGACGAGCAGGGCGGCTGGGTGGTCAACTCGGTCGGCTTCGCAGGACCCGGCGAGCGCTACACCCTGGCCATCATGACCTCGCTCGGCGAGGGCGGCGTCTTCACCGACGGCGCGGAGACCGACACCAAGGTCGCCGAGATGCTGTTCGCGGGGCGCTGACCAGCGGCGAATCCGCTACGCACACACCGGGTTCACGCGGAGCGCCGACGCAGCAGCATCGGCGCTCCGTCCCTCGGGAACGGAATCGAGGTGTAGCCCCAGGGCATTCGATAGGTCTGCGGAATCTGCCACGCGTACGCACGCACCAGCGCGGCGATGACCGTCTTCACCTCGAACGTGCCGAAGTGCATGCCGATGCACTTGTGCGCGCCCGCCCCGAACGGCAGCCACGCCAGCCGATGCGACTTGTCTTCGCGCCGGGTCTCGCCGAACCGCTCGGGATCGAACACCTCCGGTCGCGTCCACAGCTCCGGTAGCAGGTGATTGACCTGGTAGGCGAGGTCGATTGGGGTGCCCGCCGGAATGTAGTGGCCCGCGATCTCGGTGTCGCGCACCGCGCGTCGCGACAGTCCCGGCACCGGCGGCATCAACCGCAGGCTCTCCTTGACCACCAGATCCAGATCGCGCAGCCCCTCGAGATCGGCGATCGCCGGTGCGGCGCCGTCGTTCTCGGCGTCGAGCGCGAGCACCTCGGCGCGCACCCGCTCCTGCCACTCCGGATGTTTGCCGAGGTAGTAGGCGACGGCCGTGGCGGTCGTCGTGGTGGTGTCGTGCGCGGCCATGATCAGAAAGATCATGTGGTTCACCACATCCGCGTCGCCGAACACCCCGCCGTCCTCGCTGCGCGCGTGGCACAGGCCGGAGAAGAAGTCGGGCGTCTCGGTGCGCCGCTTCTCCGGCAGCATCGCGGTGAAATACTCCTCGAGCACCCGCCGGCCGCGCAGCCCCGAGCGCCAGTTGCCGCCGGGCACCGGGTGCCGGATGATCGCGAGGCCCGCGTGGGTGCAGTCGACGAAGGCCTCGATCAGCTGGGTGCGCCGCGCGCCGACGTCGACGCCCATGAACGTCTCGCCCGCGATGTCGAGGGTCAGCTCCTTGACGGTCGGGTACAGCCGCACCGTCCGTTCGGCCTTGCCGCCCTGCGGAATCCAGCGTTCGACGCTCTCGCGCACCACCGGGGTCAGCGCGGCGAGATGCGCCTCGAGGCGTTCCCTGGTGAACGCCTGCTGCATGATCCTGCGGTGGAATTTGTGCTCATCGAACTCGAGCAGCAGCAGGCCGCGCCGGAAGAACGGGCCGATGAAGTAGTCCCAGCCCTGGCCGAAGTCGCGGCGACGGCGGCCGAGCACCTCGTCGAGTGCCTCGGGGCCGCCGACGAGCACCCGGTCGACGCCGAGCGAGGTACTGAACGAGACCGGTCCGTATTTGCGGTAGCGCCCCACCATCTCCGCCGGACCCCAGCGCATGTACTGCAGGGCTCGCCCCAGATACGGGAGCCCCGCGTCGCCGTGCACCGGTGCGGTGTCGCTGCCCCGCGGGGGCGTCGCGAGGACACGGTGCCGCTCGGGGAGCAGATCCAGGGTGCGGTCGAGCAGATGATCGTGCGGTATGTCGATCAGGGCGGTGTTCTCGGATTCGGCGCGCGCGCTGGGGTTTCGACCGACTGCACGGTCCCCGGCGACCATCGCGAACCTCCCTCGACGACATCTTCGATCGTATTCTCTTCGGCCTTCTCTTTTGTCCGGTTCGCCACAACCGGCCCCGGCCGGGCGCGTCTTCGCCTCGGGCGGTGAGGGCGATCGGGCGGGCCCCGATATCACGACGCAACACACCCGGAACAGGACGTCGTCGCGACGGCCGAGATCACGCCGACTACGGTTGGGACCGACAACAACCGTTCACGGGGACCGAACGCCCCGGGTCTGTCGAGGAGCAGGACGATGAGCACAGCATCGGGCAGCGATCCCTTGGGGGGCGGTGGCCAGGTGACGGGTGAGCCAGCATCGCGCAGCGATTCCTTGGGGGGCGGTGGCCGGGTGACGGGCGGGCCAGCATCGCGCAGCGATTCCTTGGGGAGCGGTAGTCACGCGATCGAGAAGCGTCGTCACCAGGTGGTGGTGATCGGCTCCGGCTTCGGCGGCCTCTTCGGCACCAAGCACCTCAAGCGCGCCGACGTCGACATCACGTTGATCTCCAAGACCACGTCGCACCTGTTCCAGCCGCTGCTGTACCAGGTCGCCACCGGCATTCTCTCGGTCGGCGAGATCGCGCCGGCCACCCGGCTCGTGCTGCGCAAGCAGAAGAACGCGCAGGTGCTGCTCGGCGACGTCATCGACATCGACCTCGAGGCGAAGACGGTCACCTCCCGGCTGCTCAACTCGAACACGGTCACCCCGTTCGACAGCCTGATCGTGGCCACCGGCGCGCAGCAGTCGTACTTCGGCAACGACCAGTTCGCCACCTACGCCCCCGGCATGAAGACCATCGACGACGCGCTCGAACTACGCGGCCGCATTCTCGGCTCGTTCGAGGGTGCGGAGCTGGCCACCAGTCAGGAGATGCGGGACCGGCTGCTCACGTTCGTCGTCGTCGGCGCCGGGCCGACCGGCGTCGAATTGGCCGGGCAGATCGCCGAACTCGCCGATCGCACGCTCGAGGGCACCTTCCACAACATCGATCCGCGCGACGCGCGCGTCGTGCTGCTCGAGGGCGCGGGCGCGGTGCTCGGGCCGATGGGGCCGAAGCTCGGCAACAAGGCCAAGCGCAGGCTGGAGAAGATGGGCGTGGAGATTCAGCTCAACGCCATGGTCACCGATATCGACGCGCTCGGCGTCACGGTCAAGGACGCCGACGGGACCATCCGCCGCATCGAGTCCTCGTGCAAGGTGTGGTCGGCCGGTGTGCAGGCCAGCCCGCTGGGCAAGATGCTCGCCGAGCGCTCCGACGGGACCGAGGTGGACCGCGCCGGACGCGTCGTCGTCGAGCCGGACCTGACCATCAAGGGCCACCCGAACGTCTTCGTCGTCGGCGATCTCATGTCGGTGCCCGGCGTGCCGGGGCAGGCGCAGGGCGCGATTCAAGGCGCGACCTATGCCGCCAAGGCCATCAAGGCCGGCCTGCACGGGCAGCAGCCGCAGGAGCGAAAGCCGTTCAAGTACTTCAACAAGGGCAGCATGGCGACCGTGTCGCGGTTCAACGCCGTGTGCCAGGTCGGCAAGCTGGAGTTCAGCGGGTTCATCGCGTGGCTGGCCTGGCTGGCGCTGCACCTGTACTACCTGATCGGCTACCGCAGCCGGATCGTCACCGTCATCCAGTGGTTCGTCACGTTCCTCGGTCGCAGCCGGGGGCAGATGGCCGCCACCGAGCAGTGGGTGTTCGCCAGGCTCGCGCTCGAACAGGTCAACTCCGACGAGGAGGAGGCCGACGAGCTCGCGGCCGCGCTGGGCGCGCCGCCGGCGGAGCGGGGCAAGCTCGCCGAGAAGGCGAAGGCCGCCGTCGACGGCAGGCTCGGCTGAGCCACACCTGAACAACGCCGAGGGCCGACCTTCACGCTGAAGGCCGGCCCTCGGTCGTTTCACAACTTGCCCGTAGCTATCCATCGGCAATGCAGACGCCGCCATGTCGTCCGAAATGTCACCCATCCAGCCGCCGAGTAGATCCGAATGCCGGACGTCGAAAGTGACATCTCTTCTGACCTGACGAAAGGCGATCTACCTATGGGCACAGGCAAGCACAGAGCCCCCAACCCGCAGCGCCAAAAGGTGGGCTCGATGGTCGCGGCAGGTGCGGTACCGCTGGTCCTCGCACTTGTCGGCACCGGCACCGCCAATGCCGAGCCTGCACAACCCAGCGCGGCGGCACAGACCGACCAGCCGGCGCAGTGGCCCGCGGCCGAACCGCCGAACGCGATGCCGTACGAGGGGCTCGACATCCCGGACAACACCAAGAGCTCGCTGCAGTGGTCGCGGCCGATGCCGGACAAGAAGTACCTGGCGCCGGTCGGCGTGCTGCACGCACCCGTCCCGGTGGCGCCGGTGCCGCCGATCGCGCCGCCGCCCGGCAAGTTCCGCTTCGGCGACGTGCAGGTCGACGCGCCGGACTGGATCAATCCCGAGCAGGCGATCCAGATCAACGACAACTCGGCCATGGTCGAGGCCAACCTGGCGACCTACCTCGACTCGATCGGGATGGAACGCAGCAGGTCCGACCGGATCGCCGGGCAGACCGTCGGCACGGCC
>NZ_BAGH01000189.1 GCF_000308715.1 Nocardia tenerifensis NBRC 101015 | reverse complement strand
CGGCGATCCGGCCGCCGAAGCGGCGGCCGCGGGTGAGCCGAACGATGCCGCCGCGCAGGCGGGTTCGTTCGAGTGCCGTCAGCGCGGACGGATGCTGCTCCGGCGCGGCCGATTCCGGCGAGTCGGCGCCCAAGATTTCGTCGAGCACCGGATTGGGTTCGCCCGCAACGGGTCCCGCGACGAGGTCGGCGAGGACCGCGCCCGCGTCGACCGAGGCGAGCTGGTCGGGGTCGCCGACCAGCACCAGGCGCGTGTCGGGGCGCAGGGCGGCGAACAGCCTGCTCATCATGGTCAGCGACACCATGGAGGTTTCGTCGACCACGATCACGTCGTAGGGCAGCCGGTTGAACTCGTGGTACTTGAACCGGGTGGCGCGCCCGCGCTGCCAGCCGAGCAGGCGGTGCAGGGTGGCGGCGGTCAGATCGGGCAGGCCCAGCTCGTCGGCCTGTTCGCGGACCGCCTCCTGCAGCCGGGCCGCCGCCTTGCCCGTCGGCGCGGCCAGCGCGATACGCAGCGCGGGCAGCTTGGGGTTGGCCTTGCGGTGCGCGTCGAGCAGGGCGATGACGCGCGCGATGGTGTGCGTCTTGCCGGTGCCAGGGCCGCCCGCGACCACCGTGGTCCAGTGCGTCGCGGCGAGCGCGGCCGCGAGCCGCTGCCGGTCGGGCACGCCTGCGGTCGGCGCGTCGAAGAGCCGATCCAGTTCGCGGCGAACGATATTCACGTCGACCACCGGGTGCTGCCCCGACCGCTCGGTGAGCACCCGCCGGACGGTCTGCTCCTGCTGGAAATACCGGTCGAGGTACAGCAGCGGACCGGTATCGTCACGGCGCTGGGACTCGACCAGCCGCAACGGCCGCAGCGGACCGGCGGGCCCACCCGTCACCAGCGGACTCACCCGCAGCGCGCCGACCACCTTGTCGATATCTGGCCATGGCAGCGTCGCCGGATCGATCCGCTCCCCCGTATCCCAGGTCTCGTCCGCGTCGATGCCGATCTCCCGCATCCGATGCAGCTCGAGACACACCGACCCGGACCGCACCGCCCGCACCGCGAGCGCCGCCGCGAACAACACCTCCTCGCTGTCCTCCCGCCCGAGCCGTCCGAGCCTGACCGCGACGTGCACGTCCGCGGCGGACAACACCCCCGCCTCGTTGAACGTGCGCAGCAGCCCGGTCGCCCGCTGCGCCAACTGGATCGAGGTCACCGGGCGACCTCGCCGGCGAGGAGATCCGAGAGGGCGGCGATCAGGGCGGCGGGTGGGTTCCAGTCGAAAACGCCGTGACCCGTGGGGGTTTCGGGGCCGATCATGCCGCGCACGAACAGATAGCGGGCGCCGCCGAGGTGGCGGCCGGGGTCGTAGCCGGGCAGGCGCCAGCGCAGGTAGCGGTGCAGGGCTACGGCGTAGAGCAGGGCCTGCAGGGGGTAGTGCGAGCGGAGCATCTCGGCGGCCATGCGGTCGCGGGAGTAGTGGTCGACGGTGAGGTCGCCGGTGCCGAGGCGGTTGGTCTTGTAGTCGACGATCACGAAACGCGTGTCCGCGCCGTCGTTCACGCGCAGGACCGCGTCGATGCTGCCGGTCAGGTAGCCGCGCAGCGGGAGGTCGTCGAGGGCGGCCAGATGATCGGCGTAGACGAAAAGGGCGTCGTCGCCGGGCAAGTGGGCGCGCAGCAGGTCCGCGATCCGGCGCAGCGTCGCCGATTCGGCGCTGGGCGTGTCGCCTCCGGCCAGGGGCAGCTCGAACTCCAACTCGTTCAAGCGATCCCGGCTGGAGATCTCGGCGAGCGAGCCGAACCCGAGCGGGGTGCGCAGCACGGCGAGCAGGGCGGTGCTCAGCACGTCCGGATCGGCCTCGGCCATGAGTTCGCCGACGGCGGCGCGGCAGCGAGCCGCCACCTCGGCGGCCAGATCCGGTGCGTCCGTGTCGATCAGCTCGAACACGCCGTGCACCAGGGTGCCGAACTCCGCGCCGTAGGGCAGCGAGTTCATCAGCGACGGCGCGCCCGCGAACACCTCCTCGACCTCGGCCACCGCCGGGGTGCTCGGTTCGTCGCCGCGCCCGCGCTCGTCCTCCGGCTCGATCTCCGACTCGGGGGTGGCCGGGCCGTGCGCGGACGCGGTCAGCGCCGAGTACGAGGTGCGCCGCCAATGCTGATCCAGCCTGCGATCGAAGCGCGCGGCGGCGAGCTCGCCGGTGACGGGCTCGGTGCGCACCCGCTGGATGGCGACGTCGTCGGCGCCCGCGACGGCCGTCACCGAGATCGCCTGCGCCGCTCCCCCGGCCCAGGCCGAAAGCAGATCGGGCGCAACGGCATCCGCCGGCACGGACGCGCGCGGCGGCACGGTGTCACCGCCGTCCGGGCGGCCCAGGATCATCCGGTGCAGCGGCGAGGCGGCCGTGGTGATCGCGGGCGCCCACCACGCGACGACCTGGCACATGGCGCGGGTCAGCGCGACGTAGAGCAGCCGCAGCTCCTCGCCCGCCTCCTCGGTCTCGCTGCGCAGCTTGCGCTCGGCGTAGCCGGACGCGTCCGGGCCGCCGACATCGAGCACGCGCATGTCGTTGTCGTCGTGGTACAGCAGCGTCGCCGGGTACGGATTCTTCGCGTTGTCCCAGGCGAACGGCAGGTAGACGATCGGGAACTCGAGGCCCTTGCTGGCGTGCACGGTGGCGATCTGCACGGCGGCGGCGTCACGGTCGAGGCGGCGGCTGCGATCGGCCACGGTGCCCGAGGCCGGGTCGCGCACCCGATCGGTCAGCCAGCGGGTGAGCGCGGTCAGCCCGAGCGACTCGGTGAGCGAGACCTGATCGAGCAGCTGCGCGATGTGCCGCAGATCGGTGAGCTGCCGCTCGCCGTTCTCCACCGCGAGCAACCGACGCGCCAGATCCGCCTCGGCGGAGATCTTCTCGAAGACGGCGGCGAAGCCCGCGCGCGCGAACAGCCGGGCCGCGTCGCGCAGCTGCGCGCTGACCCGGCCGACCAGATCCGCTCCGCCACTGTCGATCTCGGCGGCGGTGAGGCCGATCAGCGGCGTGCACGCCGCCAGCCGCACCCGGTCGCCGCGGTGCGGCTGCTCCAGCGCGCGCAGCAGCCACAGCCAGTCGGTGGCGCTGCTCGTCGCGAACACACTGGTGCCGCCCGCGAGGACGGAGGCGACCCCGACCCGGTCCAAAGCCGCTCGCACCACGTCGATTTGGGATCGAGTACGCACCAGCACCGCGATATCGCCCGGACCGACGGGCCTGCGAGGCACACCGCCCGCAGCATGGGAAGCCATGCGCCGGAGCGGTCGCTCGTCGCCCGAAACAATCGGGCCGCCGATCGCCTCCCCCTGTGCCGCTTCGGCTTTCGACACACCATGCGCATGGGAACCGACCGTGACGCCGGACTCGAGCAACCGCACGATATCGGCCGCCAGATCGTCGGCGACCTTCGCGCGCATGCGACCGACGGCCGGAAAACCGGACTTGTTCAACGGCCCCGCACCCGTGCGCGTCAGACACCGCAACCGCAGCGGCGTGACGAGCTCGTCCGACCCGGACAGCCGCGACCACGACCGGGTGGCGGCCACCGGGTAGACGGTGATCTCCTTGTGCCCCAAGGCCGCTCCACCCTGCAGGTGATCCAGCGCGGCCAGCAGCCCCGCGTCGCTGCGCCAGTTGGTGGTGAGCTCCTTGCGGGTGTCGGCGTGCGCGACCGCGTCGAGGTAGCTGAGCACCTCCGCGCCGCGGAAGGCGTAGATGGCCTGCTTCGGATCGCCGACGAGCACCAGCGTGGTGTGGCCGTGGAAGGCGCGGCGCAGGATGTCCCACTGCAGCGGGTCGGTGTCCTGGAACTCGTCGACCAGCGCGACCCGGTAGCGCTCGCGGATGCGGCGGCAGGCGCGCGGGCCGTGCTCGGCGTCGGCGAGCACGTCGTGCAGCAGCACGAGCAGATCGTCGAAGTCGCGCAGACCGGCTGAGCGCTTGCGGCGCTCGGTCTCCGCGCGCACCGCGGCGGCGAAGGCCACTCGCTCGCCCGCCGCGGCGTCGCCCTTGGGCATCAGCACCGCGTGCCGGTCGCGCACCGCGGCCAGCGCCAGCGTGTGCGCCTCCTTCACGGAGAACGGCGGCTCGGTGCGCGCGTAGCGGTGCAGGTACAGATCGTCGGCGACGGTGCCGACCAGCTCGTCGACGGTCTCGACCAGCCGCGCGCCGGGATCGTGCTCGCCGGCCAGCCCGAGCTCGTCCAGCATCCGCTGGCAGAAGCTGTGCGTGGTGGCGATGGTGCCCGCGTCGAAATCCGAGAGGGCCGTGAGTAATCGGGCCCGCCTGCGACGCACCTCGTCCGGATCCGCCTGTGCCAGATGCCGAATCAGCTCGTCGGCGTGCGCGCGGGCCAGCTCGGGATCGGCCAGGCCCGCGGCGACCGCCACGAACCGGTCCCGGGTGCGCTCGCGCAGTTCCTGGGTCGCCGCCCGGCTGAACGTGACCAGCAGCAGCTGCGACACGTCGATCCCGGCCTCGGCGACGTAGCGCACCGCCAACCCGACGATGGCGTGCGTCTTACCGGTCCCCGCGCTCGCCTCGAGCACGGTCGTCCCGGTGGGCAGCGCGCCGTACGGCTCGAAGCTGTCGGGCGCGTCGAACTCGGGCACCGCGAAGGAGGTGTCCTGCACCGTCACCCGAGCACCCGCCTTTCGACCCGCCGAAACCGCCATTCTGCCGCTCCGGCGCGCGCCACCGCGCCACCGACACGCGTTACGGTGCCCACCGTCACGGTTGGCCTTGGCTTTCGGCGCCCAACAGCGGCGCCCACAGCCGCCGGGCCAGCGCGCCGAACCGGGTGCTCTCCCCCGGCTCGCCGGGCGGCGCGGGGATCGCCATGAGGTGCTCGAGCCGCGGCGCGGGACCCCAGACGTAGCGCAGGTGCCGGTCGGTGTGGTCGCCGAACGGGCCGGGTCCGTTGGGCCCGCCGTTGAATTCGCGCTCGGCGGCGACGACGGCCTCCTCGGCGTCGGCGCCGCGGAAACGACGCTCGGCGTAGGCGGCGGTCGCGCCCTGCGTGATCGGCAGCGGCTCGGTGAGCCCGGCGTCGCGCAGCGCGACGAGCTCGCGCAGGATGGCCCGCGCGGCAGGCATATCCGGCGCCGTGATCTCCGAACGCCATGCGGGACGGCCGAATTGGCCGCGACCGGTGGTGACGGCGCGCCACGACCGGTCCTCGGTGACGGCTAGGGCGAGCAGCGAAACCCAGGCGCTGATCCGGTGTTTCGGGGCGAGCCGGGAGAAGGTCGTGCGCACCAGCGTCTCGCCGCGCACCTCGGGCACGGTGCCGGTGAGCCTGCGGCCGTTGCCGAGATCGATCGCGACGTCGACCGCGCGCGGCACGCCCTCGTAGTCGCCCTGCGACGCGCGAACCAGCTTGTCCACCGTGTGCTCGACCTCGTCCAGCACCGCCGCGCCGAACCCGAAGGGCGGCAACGTCCCTCGGCGCCACTCGGCGGCGCGCAGCCCGGCCGGGTCCGCGCCGGTCAGCCGGGCGGTCAGGAGTCGTTCGCCCAGTTCCCATTTCGCCAGGCCGTCGAGTTCGATGGGCAGGCGGTCGGCGATGTCCTCCTCGTGCTCGGGCACGCGCAGGCCGAGGCGCTGCCACAGGAAGGCGCGGATCGGGTGCTCGACGAACGAGATCAGGTCGGCCAGCGCCACATCCGTGAGCTCGGGGGCGGGCAGCGGCTCCGGCAGGAAGGCGGGGCGCGGACTCGGTGGCTGTCCGGCCGAGATCGCGCCGCCGAGCGCGACGGTGTCGAAGCTGAACGGGCGCTCGGCGCGGAAGTTGCGACGATCGAAGGCCTGCAACGGATGCCGCGTCACCACCTCGGCCATGCCCGCCGCGCCGACGTGCGCGCGCAGCGCGTCGAGCAGCTCGGCGACCGGGATGGCCGGCGGGCGGTGGGCGCCGGTCACCGGGTCGGCCCCGGTGTGGAACACCAGCAGCCGCTCGGTCGCGGAGAGGATCGCGTCGAGCAGCAGCTGCCGGTCCTCGCTGCGCGGATCTCGTTCGCCCAGCAGGGGTTCGCGGGCGAGCACGTCGTCGCCGTCCACGCCGCCCGCGCGCGGGAACACGTCGTCGTCGAGGCCGAGCAGCACCACGACGCGGTGCGGCACCGACCGCATCGGCACCATGGTGCACACGGTCAGCTCGCCGGTGCGGAAGTTGGCGCGGGTCGGCGCGGCCGCCAGCCGGGAGCGCAGCAGCACCTCGACGTCGGCCAGGCGCAGCGACACATCGCCCGCGTGCTCGGTCGCGGCCGCCAGCTCCTGCCTGGCCTCGGTGCGCACCCACGACTGCGAATCCGGCACGTCCGTCAGCAGATCCAGCGCCCGGCCGAGCACCGCCGCCCACTCGTGCGCGGGGCGCGGGCCGCGCAGATCGCGCAGGCACACCGCGAGCCGGTCGATGAACTCCGCGAAACGGCCGGCCAGATCGACGTCGTTGCTGTCCACGTCATCGAGCGGGAGCGCGAGATCCAGCCAGCCTGCTGAGCCGCCATCGATGCCGGCCTCGGCAGTCTCGCCCGCCGTGACGCCGAGCAGGATCCGGTCGACCGCGGCATTCAACGTGTTCTGCGCGAAATCGGCCAGCCCGAACGCCTGACGCTGCCGCTGCCCGATCCCCCAGCGCGCGCCGGACTCGGCGGCCCACTCACGCAGCCGCTCGATATCGTCGTCGTCGAATCCGCAACGGCGCCGGACGGTTTCGGCCGCCGCCAGATCGAGCACTTGCGTCACGGTGACCCGGCCGTCGGCCAGCTCGAGCAGCACGCCGACCACCGCGAGCAGCGGATTGGTCACGCCGCGACCGCGATCGGCGAGCCGCACGCGCAGGCGATGGGCCGGGTGGGCCGAGTCCGGCGCGTGCTCGACCGCTCCGGGCACCCGCTGCCCGAAGGCCGCGCGCACCAGCGGCGCGTACGCCTCCACCTCCGGGCACATCACCAGCACGTCCCTCGGCTCCAGGGTGTCGTCCGCGGCGAACAATCCGAGCAGGCATTCCCGCAGCACCTCGACCTGGCGCGCGGGGCCGTGGCAGGCGTGCACCTGCACCGTCGCGTCGGCGGCGCGCGGCGCGGGCGGCCAACGGTCGTCGCGGATACCGGCCTGCAACGCCCCGAGCAGACTGTCCGTATCGCGTTCCGGCACAACGTCTTCCGAGGCAGGCGGGTAGTAGGTGTCCGAAGCCGTCGCCGCCAGCCGCTGCTGTAATTCCCGCACATCGCGGGCGAGACCCGCCAGCAGCGGGTGCCGCACCGCACTCCCGCTGAGATCCGCGGAGCGTGAGACGGCGGCGGGGGCACCGGCCAGCTCGGTCCACATCGCCGGGCTCGGGTGCGGCAGCCACAGATGGATCTCGCGGGTCTCGGCCAGCGCCGACAGCACGGCGAGTTGATCGGTGGACATTCTGGTCGCGCCGAACAACGAGAAGCGCGCCGGAAATGCAACAAGTTCAGGCTCGGCGCGCAGCCGCGCGCACGCGGCGTCGAGCCGCTCGGCCGGACTCGGCGCGCCGACCTCCGCCCGCAGCCGCCGCCACAGCTCGGGCTGCCACCGCAGATCATCCGGCACCGGGTTGCCCGCGCCGTCGGTGTCGCGGCCCGCGGCCCACTCGATCACGAGCCCGGGGCGCTGCGCCGCGTAGCTGTCGAACAGCGACGCCAGCTGCGCGGCGGTGGCGTAGCGGCGGCCGACGCGGTGGTCGCGTCCGGCCGTGTCGTGGGCGCCGAGGTGCCGGGCGAGGACCGCGCACCACGGCTCGCCGAGCGCGTCATCGATCACCCGCAGCAACGTCCACACGACCCGCTCGGG